>CADAOO010000024.1 GCA_902789505.1 uncultured Methanobrevibacter sp.
TCCCATTTTTAATCCTAATTCATTGTAATCCATATTAGCACTCCCTCAGTTTAAAAAATCCTTTATTGATGATTTCTCTGAAAATTCACCTGCAATATTATTATGCATAATTTCTTTCACTTCATTATATTCCTCGCTCTGACCTAATGCCCAGCATAATTTGACATAGGTGGTTTCAGGGGTCATGTCAATTCCTGAAATCACTCCTGCATCAATAATGTTACGTCCTGTAGAGTAAACATTCATATTCACTCTTCCGTAAAGGCATTGTGATGTCATAACTATTGGAATGTTTTCATCTCGTGCCCTTTTAAATGAGTCAATAAGAGTATTTGGAACATGTCCGAGACCTGTTCCTTCAATAACGAGACCTTTATAACCTTTATCAATATGATATTCAATGTAGTCAGCAGAGATTCCCGGAAAACTTTTTATGAATCCAACTTTTTCTTCAATGGCTGTATTTAATTCAAGTTCATTAACTCCTCTTTTAGTATAGCTGTATCCAGGGTTAATGTTGACCTTTCTGTTTTGGATTTTTGCTATTGGCTGAGCATTGATGCTTCTAAAGGTATCTCTTCTGGAAGTATGCATCTTTCTGACTTTGGTTCCCTTGTGCAGGTAAGTGTATTCATCATTCAAACTTCCATGCATACAGACACAAACTTCGGCGATGTCTGATTTTGCCGCAACCACAGAATCGATTAGGTTGATGTTTGCATCACTTGAAGGCCTGTCGGAACTTCTTTGAGCTCCGGTAATGATGATTGGCACAGGTGTTTTTAACATGAAACTCAATGCTGCTGATGTATAATGCATTGTATCTGTACCATGGGCTATTACAACACCGTCAGCACAGTCATTAATGTCTGAAGCTATTTCTTCTGCAGCTTTCACCCAATATTCGGGTTTCATATCTTCACTTAAAATGTTATACAATGCTTTAACGTTGTAGTTGGCATAATCCAACAGTTCAGGATTTGCTTTTACAAGGTCTGATGCTGTAAATGCAGGGTGAACAGCTCCGGTCCTATAATCAATGACTGATGATACTGTACCTCCAGTAGATACAATTGAAATATCCTGTTTGGAGGAATCATGGGGGATTTCACTTTCCCCGAATCCGATTTTTGGTTTTTCCCCTTTTTCAAGAAGTTCCGCAGTGGTATTTTCAATAGCCACTCCTATATTATAACCGCTTGATAACTTTAAAACCAGGTAACCGTCATCAGCATCTTCCGGCCTGTCAAGTAGAATACCAGTATAGGAAATATCTTCTTTATTTACTTTAATGGTGTCTCCTATACCTAAATTGTAATTTTCTATATATTTTTTAGCATTTTCTTTATATGTCATTAAATCACGCTATGAATTTTTTAACCATTCCGCTCCGGCTTTTAAAACTTCAATGTTGACATCAATAACTTTTGGCTTGGATGCAAACATTTCACGAATAGCATTTTCATAAGATTCACGTTTTAAAACATTGCCCAATTCGGTTAAGGCACCTAAAAGTGCAGTGTTTGCAGTTCTTGCATTTCCATGTTCCTCTGCAATATCTACACATGGCATTGCAATAACTTTAACGTCCCTGTCAGTTTCGAATTCACCAATTTTTGAATCGTAAAGAATTACTCCTCCCTCTTTCACATCTGTGGAGAACTGTTCCAGGGAAGGTTTATTTAAAGCAATGAGAATGTCAATATCATCAACAACAGGTGTTCCAATTGTTTCGTTGGATATTACAATAGAACAGTTAGATTTTCCACCCCTTTGCTCAGGTCCGTAACTAGGATACCATGAAACATGTTTTCCTTCAGCACAGGCGGCCTGAGCTATTGTAAGGCCTGCACTTAAAACTCCCTGACCTCCAAAACCGGAAACTTTGATGCTTACAGGTTTTATATCTTCATCAACGTAACCTGAATCTTCAGCCCTATTGACATTAAATATTTTATCAAGTGATTCTGTTGAAAAGTCACTAACAGGTCTTTCAACAGGTTGTTTAGTATATAAATTATTTCTGAAGTTTTTAACAGGGAATTCTTTTTCCATTTGCTCTTCAATAAATTTTTGAGCGCTTGCAACATCCTGTTTTAAGTTGGTAGGGCAAGGTGATAACACTTCAATAAATGAATATCCTTTGCCTTCTTTTTGAACTGTTAAAGCCTGTTTGATAGCGAATTTTGCAAGTCTGATTTTTAAAGGATTTGCAAGAGATACTCTTTCGATATATACTGGTGCTTTTAAAGTATTGATTAACTCACACATGTGTGTAGGGTGTCCGGTGAAGTTTGGATCTCTTCCGGTTTGGCAGGTAACTGTTTTTTCTCCAATTAAAGTTGTTGGAGCCATTTGCCCACCTGTCATTCCATACACTGTATTGTTCACGAAAAATACAGCTATTTTTTCTCCACGATTTGCTGCCTGCAGGGTTTCATTCAAACCGATTGAAGCCAGGTCTCCATCTCCCTGATAACTCATAACAATAGCGTTATCTTCAGCTCTTGAAATACCTGTAGCTACCGCAGGTGCCCTTCCGTGGGCAGTTTGGAAGTTTCCACAGTTAAAGTAGAAATATGCATATACTGAACATCCCACAGGTGAAATCATAACACATCTCTCTTGGATTCCAAGTTCATCCATACATTCAGCAATTAATTTATGTAAAATTCCATGTCCACAACCAGCACAGTAGTGAGTTGATTGGATATTAGTTCCTTTTCTAGGATACTCTTCTAAAAGGGATTGTGGATTTCTACGTATTTGTAATTCATAATCTTTATTATTTTCAAGTTCACTCATTTTTCCACATCCTTTAATCAATAATATTCGGACTTGCCTTTTCTTCACTTCTTTTGGATAAGTCTATGTCTTCATCTTCATATCCTGCGATTTCGTAGATTTTAGCAAGTATCTGTTTTAATTCGATTAAATTTCCACCCATTCTGTTAACAAGGTAAGTATCTTCCTTTCTTAATGCTGCAAATTGCACATCTGCTAATAGTTGGCCGTTGCTCATCTCAACAGAAATGAAGCTAACTCCCTTATCGGACAACTCTTTAATTCTGTCAACTGGGAAAGGTGATAAAGTAATTGGTCTTAAAAGTCCCACTTTTATGCCTTTTTCACGGCTTTTATCAACTGTGGATCTTGCAATTCTGCTACTAATACCAAAGGATACCAGAACAATATCTGCATCTTCAACTTGATATTCTTCAAAGATAACTTCTTCTGCTTCCATTTTAGCATATTTTTCTTGGAGTTTGAAGTTGAAATCCTCCAGTTCATTGAAATCATTAAAAATTGAAGTAATGAGATTGTCCATAGTTTCTTTATTTCCTTTAACAGCCCATGGCTTATCATTTTTTGGTTCGATTGCCTTTTCGGGGAACACTAACGGTTCTGCCATTTGACCTAGGGTACCGTCAGCTAAAACAACCACAGGATTTCTCCATTTGTCTGCAAGTTCGAATGCTTTCATGGTCAAATCACACATTTCCTGGACGCTGTTCGGAGCTAAAACTATGTTTTTATAGTTTCCATGTCCTCCACCTTTAACAATCTGATTATAATCTCCCTGTTCAGGTCCGATATTTCCGAGTCCGGGTCCTGCTCTCATGATGTCAACAATAACTGCAGGCAATTCAGCACCAGCAAGAAAAGTAAATCCTTCCTGCATTAAGCTGATTCCAGGTCCTGATGAGGAAGTCATAACTCTATGCCCGGTTCCTGATGCACCATAAACCATATTAATGGATGCTTCTTCACTTTCAGCTTGAACAAAGTTTCTTCCAACCATCGGGAAGTATTTTGATGCTTCATGTAAGATTTCACTTGCAGGTGTAATCGGATATCCGAAGAAACAATCACAGCCAGCATACATTGCGCCAATGACAACTGCGGTATTTCCTTTTACCATTTGATTTGCCATTTAATTTCCCCCTTTATTTGCTGCTTTAGATTTAATCATTTTCGCAACTGTATCGTTTACAATTTTTTTATATTGATGTACTTCTAGTGCTAATGGCTCAGGACAGGTAAAATAGCAGTCTTTACAGCCTGTACAACCATTCCCACTATAATAAGCAAATTGATATCCTGCGTTATTCATGTCATCTGAAAGTAATATTGCATTTTGAGGACATCCTGTAATACATCTCATACATCCTTTACAAATTTCTTTATTTATAACTGGAAAAGATATCTCATCTGTCATTATATCATCTATTTAATTTTCATTATCTTTTTGTCTGATTTCAACTCTTCTTATTTTACCGCTTATGGTTTCAGGAAGTTCATCAACGTATTCAACCATTCTTGGGTATTTATAAGGAGCTGTAACTCTTTTAACATGATTTTGAATGTCTTTAGTAAGTTCATCTGATGGTTCGAAGTCGGGTTGTAAGACGATACTTGCTTTTACAATCTGCCCTCTCACTTCATCAGGATAAGCGGTAATTGCGCAGTGTGCTACTGCTTCGTGTGATAAAACTGCACTTTCCACCTCATAAGGTCCAATACGATAACCTGAGGATTTAATAATGTCATCATTTCTTCCAACAAAGTGCACATATCCGTCTTCGTCAACCCATGCAGTATCTCCACAATG
This sequence comes from uncultured Methanobrevibacter sp., assembly GCA_902789505.1. Lineage (GTDB taxonomy): Archaea > Methanobacteriota > Methanobacteria > Methanobacteriales > Methanobacteriaceae > Methanocatella. The sequence goes on from CADAOO010000024.1 coordinate 4,613, forward strand.
ATAATATCCGTCGTGGATTTGCTGTTTGTATTTTACTTCATCATTGACATAATCTTTAAATAAACCAGGGTTGGGTCCATCAGTCATTTTGAAACAAAGTTCTCCTTCGTCCCCGATTTCAACACTTTCATCATTTTCATTGAGTAAGTGTAAATCAAATAATGGGGAAGGTTTTCCAATTGAACCCACTTTAGCATCTAGCCAAATGAATGTTCCGATAGATAATGTGGTTTCTGTCTGACCAAATCCTTCCTTAATTCTTAAACCTGAAAGGTCATAGAACCTTTCGGATACTTCTGGAGGAAGTGGTTCTCCTGCAGTAGTAACATATTTTAAATTGGAAAGGTCATACCCTTCGATATTTTCTTTAATCAGGAATCTGTAGATTGTAGGTGGTGCACAGAAAGTATCAACATTATTTTCTATAATTTTTTCAAGCAATTTAATTCCATTGAATCTGTCATAATCATAAATAAATACTGAAGTACCGGAAATCCATTGTCCATAGAGATTTCCCCATACCGCTTTTCCCCATCCGGTGTCTGCAGCTGTATGATGAATTCCATCATCTATGACATTATGCCAGTATTTAGCAGTTGGAATGTGGCCTAAAGCGTAGGTATGTTTATGAGAAACCATTTTTGGAAGGCCGCTGGTTCCTGATGTGAAATAAATTAGGAATATCTCTTCTGCATATGTTTTATCTTCGCCGGTCGGTCTTTCAAATATATCGCTTTCATTTTTAATGGCTTCGTTAAAGTTAACCCAACTGTCTCTTTCAGTTTCAATAACAAATTTTTTCAAATCTATGCCCAATTCCTTTTCAGTTTCTTCATAATCCGGAAGCAATGAATCCTCTTCAACAGAAACGACTGCTTTCACATCAGCTTCTTTTATCCTAAAATCTATGTCATGGAGTTTTAACATGTGTGTTCCAGGAATGGCGATTGCTCCGATTTTATGTAACGCTACCATGCAGAACCAGAATTCATATCTGTTTTTCAATGTAAGCATTACTCGATCGCCTTTTTTAATTCCGTAACGTTTAAATAAATTGGCTGTTCTGTTGGAATATTCTTTCATCTCTTTAAATGTGAATGTGTGATTTTCAGTATCATTAGTCCAGATTAAAGCGATTTTATCAGGATCTATTTCAGCATATTTGTCAACCACGTCAAATCCAAAGTTAAAATCTTCATTGTATTTTAATTTAAAATTTTTATAAAAATCTTCATATGATTTAAAATCAACTCTTTCAACAAAATCTCCTATTACTGCTGTCATTTGAATAACTCCTATAAATATTATATGATTACTGCTAAAAATTTAGCCGGTTTATCGTTAAGTGCTACCATCGCGTGTCTATGTGTTGAATCGAAAAATATTGAATCTCCTTCGTTTAACACGATTTCGTTATTGTGTATATATATTTTTAAGGATCCTTCAAGAACATAGTTGAATTCTTGACCTGGATGAGAATTTAGTGAAGGTATAGGATTTTTTTCAGGGTCTACAACAACCAAAAATGTTTCAGCCCGTTTGTGAATGAAGTTAGAACATAGATTTTGATGTGTGTATTCTTTTCTTCTGTCAACTGAAACTCCTTTATCTGCACGAGTAATATCAAAGATACTCATCCTACTTTCTTCACCTGTTAATAATAATCCTAAATCAACTTTAAAAATATGGGCAAGTTCGTATAAGAAACTTGCAGGGATGTCTACTTCTGCATTTTCATATTGGATGTATGTTTCTTCTTTAATGTTTAATTCTTCTGCAATTTCTGCAGTTGTAATGTCTGATAGTTCTCTTAGTTCTTTAATTCTATTTCCAATATCTTTGTTATATTCATTCATAAATAAACACCTTTTTCTCTAAATTGATTAAATGATATAATAAGTATTATAACATATAATAAATTTTGATTTTAACTTTATATAAAGGTTGTTAAAAATCGTGATAATTCGTTACAAATTAATTTTTTTCAAATAAAAAGGATTCTATAAAAAGTACAAATGTTATTTACAAAAAGGTTATATAACTTAAAATATTTATTATAATTATTAAAATTGAAAGTGGAGTAAAATCATGTCAACATCAGAAATCGGTACTAATGTAATTTTCAAAAAGCAATTAGGTTTAAACTATGAGATAGACCAGAAATATGTTGGTTTAAAAATGAAAGAGAATAATATTTTATCTTTTAACTTCAGAATTCCAGGAGCTTTAAAAGATGATGTGGAATCATATTTCAAAAGATTTAAATTAGGTGAACCTATATTGGTTGATATTGGTGGTACCGGTGACATCAGATGTGAATTTAAAGGTATTTCACCTGTTTTAAAAAATAAAAATGAATTTGATCAATATTTTTTATCAGCTACTTTGCAGGAAGATAAGGAATATGACCCTATAGAAGAAGAGAAATGTGAAACATGCAGTGGATGCGGATTCCACTAAAACTTTTTTTTAATATTTAACTGTTCATAAAGTGGATTTAAACCAGTTTATAGTCTCTTGCAGCTGTTTTTCAAAATCGTTAGAATTAATTTTAAAGTTAATATTTTTCATATTGCTGACATCAGCTAGTGAATGCTTGATATCTCCCTGTCTTGGAGGAAGATATTCCGGTTCCACGTCACTGTCCAGTGTCTTTTTAACAATTTCATATAAGTCATTAATTGAAAGCTTAACTCCTGATGCGATATTGACAATTCCATTGTAATCTGATTTGCAAGCATTGATATTAGCTTTAACAACGTCCTTGACAAAAACAAAGTCTCTGGTTTGTTCCCCGTCCCCATAAATTATTGGTTTTTTGCCTTCAAGTAAAGTGCTTATGAAATTTGGAATCACTGCTGCATATTGTGAGTTTTTATCCTGTTTTGGTCCGAATACATTGAAATATCTCAGAGCAGCGTAATTCAGCCCATAATTTTCATAAAATGATTTTAAGTATAATTCACATCCTGCTTTTGAGGAAGCGTAAGGTGATGTCGGCATTGGTGGTTCAGTCTCTTTTAAAGGCATATTTTTATTTGCCCCGTAAACAGCTGATGAAGAAGAAAACACAATCTTTTTGACATCATTGTCGACCGCTGATTTTAAAAGGTTGACTGTTGCATTGAGATTTATATCGTTACAATCGAGTGGCATGTCAACACTTAACGGGACACTGGCCATGGCGGCAAGATGGAATATGTAATCCTTATTTGATGTTAATTCGTTAAAATTTGTATTACGGATGTCCTCTTTGACAATTTCCAAATTATCATGTGTAGGATTTTTTAAGTTTTTAATGCTTCCAGTGGAAAGATTATCAATAATAGTTATATTATTATCCTCTATTAATTCATCAACAATGTAAGAGCCGATAAATCCAAGTCCACCAGTTATTAAAATATTTTTATTCTTCATTTAGCCACCAATAGTTTATTTGAATAATATTTAAGCTATTATTAATTATTTTTAAGTAACAATATTTATATATTTTTACATGTATATTTATTATTTAAGAGGAGTCTAATAATATGTTTGATTTGGTGTATAGTACCGTATCTTTTGCTTCATATGGCAATGCTTTTGGACTTAGTAATGTAGCGCTTAGTTCATTTGATATTTTACTGGCTTATATTGTAGCAATTGTTGTTGCAATTATAGTTGCATTAGTTTTAAAATTACCATTGCTTCCTAGCAAACCATACAGGTATTCTTTTGATGTGAGTGCATTATATCCGACTCCAGTAATAGCTATTGGTATTCTTTCAATATTTTTAGTTTTAAATTATACTTTTATTTATAATGGAATTATATTGGCGGCTATTATAGGCATCTTATCTGCATTATTCGTGAAATATTTATTTGATTTTGTATTTCCAAAGCCTTTAGATGAAAGTGGGGAGGATGGTGTACAATGAATGAGGTAATTGGAATTATAATTGCTGCTATTCTATGTTGGCTTAATTTTGTCATTGTCGATACTTATTTTGGACTTCCCGAACAGCCTGGTGTTAAAGGTGCCAGGATTGTTGGTGAAGATGTTAAAAAGAGAGGTGGAGATATTGCCGGTGGATTTTTCCAAGGAAACGTTTTATGTTCTCCGGATGCTTCTGCAGGTACATTATTGGCTTCAATAGGATATTTGCTTTTAGGTATTCCTGGAGGGATTATAGCGGCATTCTTTGTATTTATCGGAAACAGATTATGCGGTGATCCTGGATATGCCGGAACTATTGGAAGTTTAACTGCAACAATTATCGTGTTTATTTGTTCATTTGTTGGTTTTACTCCTGAAATGTTTATTGTCGGAATGGTTATAGCGATTTTAACTATTCAAGGTATCAGTCAGGTTAGAGCATCTATAATTTTAGGAAAGATAGCTCAAAAATTCAATAGGCATGCAGAGGAGTGATTATATGTATGTTGAAATTATTGGAATTATAGTCATTTTCGTAGCAATACGAGCTTTAATAACACAAAATAGGGCTGAAAAGTTACTCTATTTAAATGTTATGGGTTTTGGAGTTTCTGCAATTATTGCATTGGTAATCAATACTCCATTCGCTCTTGTGGTTGCAGCGGCATTCTTTATTTGTTCTACAATATCTGTTAATGCAATTGCATATACTTTAGAAAAGCTCGATGATGAAATACTTTTGGAGTGAGGCAATATGGAGTTTGTATCAATAATTGCAATAGCTTTAATGCTTATAGGTTCATTTGGGATAATTTTCCTTAAAAAACCATTTGATAAAGTTATTATGTTTTCAATACTTGATGCCGGATTTGTTTTGGTGATTGTCTTATTCAAATATCTGGATGTGGCCATGTTTGCGGCATTAGCAGGTCCGTTGTCCACTTTAGTATTCATTTTGGCTATTGTAAAAATAAAAGAAATCAGACAGAAAAAGCTTGACAGTGGTGATGCACTATGATTGATATTCAAGTATTCTTTTACTTTGGTATTTTCTTAGCTATAGTGGGAAGTATTGCTACTGCATGGGGTCCTGGTGTAAATGACCCTATTGTCAGGACATTCAACACGGAAGTAGCCTCAATTGGCGTATGTTTGGTGTTGTTATGCTATAATCATGTTTTAGCATTATTGACATTGCTTGCAACAACAGTGATTATCTCATTAATCCTGTTTAGAGCTATTATTCGTTTAGAAGAGATGGGGGCAGATGTATGAGAATTGGAGTTTTATGGAATAAACTTGCTGAACCTAAAAACATTCCTCGTCTTTTCGCATTCAGCCTTGGAATCATTTTAATCATTGGCCTTATCATACCGATGGCATTAAATCCAGATCAGTTATATGTTAGACCGGCTCCTCAGGAGCAAATAGATGAAGGTTTGGCCATAGCACCTTATGACAGGGGCGGCATTGTTTTAAAGGAACCCGGTGAGATACATCCCCAATATCCTGATAATGCGGCCAGTCTGGGAATGATAACAGCATATATGTCACCATTGGCTCAATGGATATCATCAATATCTCCATACTTCGGAACATCAATTTATTCATCTCCTGGTGGACTTATTGATGAAATACTCTACTATACTAGAGGTTTTGATACTATTCTGGAGTCCAGTATTTTGATGATGTCATTTATCATTGCTTCATGGTTGTCCATTAACTATACAATGAATAGGAAAAATGATGAAAAAGAGATAAAGGACGATGTAAAAAAAGCAATCAATGAATCCAGACAAGTGGCTAATGAGGTTAATGTAAGCGATGCCAAGGCAAGATCAAAGCAACTGAGGAGGGATAACTAATGGTATTTATACCTCAGTATGTTCCCCAAGCATTCATTTCAATGTATATGCCTGCAATATATGCCGGTCTGATAATCGGTTTTATTGCAACAATGGCTATTGCAATGAAAAGGAAAGAGTTACATATTCTTATATTGACTGACCTTGTTGGACTTGCAATGATATTTGTGGTTTCAGCTGTTGGAACAGACCTTGCGGAAGCATTGATTTTACCTGGTCTGGTAGTTGAACTGGCTGAAACTTTGGCCATTTCTGAAATTTTGATTACTCGTGAAATGCGCATTATAGAACAGGACCCTAGAAGAAATCTGAGCAAAAGTTCTTCACTGTTCCCTCAGCCGTTTGCACTGGACATGGAGATAATGACAACTGCTCCTAATTTCATTGCATTAGTTTTGATAGCCTATGGAATTTTCCTGTCAGGTTTTACCGGAGGAGCTGTAGCCGGTGGAGGAATCGTTTTATATGCATTGTCTAAAAAGGCAAGAGGTCTGCCTGTATTGGTATTGGATGGAATTGCAGGTGTTTCCGGAATATCCTGGTGTTTATGGATTATCGGATTTTTATTGTTCTTTGTGGCACCTCAATACTGGCTATTGGCTTTGTTCTTGGCGGCATGTGGATTATTATTAAAAGTAGCTTCAAAAGTAGGTTTAATAGGCCTGCTTATGAGAGAGGACATGGATAGGGAGTAGTGGTAAGATGGATTTTGTTACACTTGGAGGAAATTTACTTGGAACAATCCCATTAGGAGATATTGTATTATACCTTACCCCATTTAATCTGTTCCTTTTTGCAATTCTTTTAGGATTTACTGTACTGATAGCATTCAGTAAACCGGAAACACAGGTTGAGGCTACAATGCATTATTTAAATAATACTGAAGTTAAAGTTGGTCCGAAAGAGTTTAAGCAAAGAAGATTTTTATCTGTTATTTGCGGTATTGCATCTGCAGGAGCAATGATAACTGGAGATTTATTTAACTTTACTTTGTTCATGGCTTTGGTTGGTATTTTAAATATTGGTATCGTGTCAGCCGTAAAGCAGACCACTGTGTTGAATTCTGCATTTAATTACGGTCTGATAGCTATGATGTGCAGTTTGCCGTTATTCGGTGGAGCAGCAATTATTCTTGCTTCAACCGGTACATTAAGTTTGGCGGTATTGTCTCAAATGCAAGCCAGTCCTATGGTCGTATTTGGTGCAGCATTGATGTTGGTCGGTATTTTAGGTGAAAGTGGTGTGGCGCCATTCTTCGCAAGTAAGGCGGAAATGTTTAGAACTGCAGGGTCTCCGTTCATTGTGATTATTCACTTAAGTTCATTGTTTATTATTGTAAGAGCTGTTGAAATTTTATTATTGGTATTGTGGTAAGTGGTGAGCATGGCTAGTCAAAAGATTTTATATATTATATTATTGGCATTATCAACAATAGCTATTCTTGCTTGTTTGGTTATAGACTTCCAGGAATGGATTGTTTATACCGTGGCTATATTTGGTATTCCATTATGGATTTTGTCTTTAGGTTTATTAACAATGGCTAAAGCAAAACCTGAAGATGAAGAAGAAAGGGTGAAAGAACCATTTACTGGGTATTAGAGTGGTATTATGAATTTAATGGCAAATATTTTAATTAATGTTATTATTGCATTTCTGGCGGGAAGCTTACTTCTGGGATTGCATAGAAAAGTAATGGCGCGTGTGCAGAAGCGTCCAGGTCCACCTATAGTCCAGCATTTGATACACTCTTTGAAATTTTTCTTTAAGGAAACTGCAATTCCAAAAACTGTTTCAAAAGTATTCTATATTGGTATTGTATTTATCTTGGCTTTAATTTGGATTGTGGGGGTCATTGTAGGGCCGGTGGCTCATGATTCTTTATTAATCCTGTTTGGCGTTTATGCTGTTTATAAAATTGTTGAACATAATTCCGGATCCAGTTCCGGTTCACCTTACGGTAAATTAAGCTGTGTAAGGGCAGTACTTTCAGCGGCAACTGAACTTCCTTTATTTGCAGCTATCGTATTTGTTTATTTGGTAACCGGGTCCATGAATATTGATGCAATTATCAATTATCAGGCAGTTCATGGTCCTTTAATATTTTCAATTCCGCTTGCAGCTTTAATGTTTTTCATGCTGATTATTACAAAATCACCATACTCTCCTTTTGCAATAACAAAGGATAAGGTTTTAATTTCAGGATTTGAAACTGAGCATTTCGGATTGTTGAGAGGATTCATGCTATTTTCAGAATCTATTGCATGGTATGTGCTGCTTTGGGTATTTTTAACAATATTCTTTGGCCCGTTAAATGCTGTCGGATATCTGATTGGAATGGTTGTGATTACATTTATTACAGGATTCATTAATGCAACAACTCCAATATTCAGTCCAAATCATTCAGTCATGACTCAAATTACTGTAGGGGCAATATGCTTCTTTGGAACAGCACTCATGATATTTACAGGAGTGGTAGCATGAATAGTGAGGATGTAATTGTTTATTTAACCGCATTGGTTGCTGTTGGTGTGATTGTAGTGGGACTGTTAGCGACATTCCTGCACTCAACTGTTCTAGTTCCAATAGTGATATTCGGAATTATTATGGCAATATTCATATTATACTCAAAAGGTAATTTTTCACATAAAATTGAAAGTATCGAGAAAATATGTTTTGTTATAACATTTATAGCAATAATTTGTTCATTTGTATTACTTTATAAACCAATTTAGGAGATATTATGTTAGATTATATGATTTATTTACTTACATTTGCTGTCGGTTCCATCATTGGTTTGCTTTACAGTTACAAGCAGCATGGCGAACCGTTTGTTGCAGTCACTAAACTGAACATTCCTGCACTTGTAATTTCAATTATTGGATGGTTTTTAGCATTTAATTCAGGTAATGTTATTTTATCTGCAGTAGGTTTTTTCCTAGGTGGTTTTGTAATGGGTGAAAGACCGGGATATGGTAGAAAAGAAACTGCAATCGGTTTGATTATAGCGGTAGCAACATATCTATTAAATAGCGGCGTGATGTGATTGGAATGGATGATGATGCTAAATTAAAATTGATGCAAAAAAGAATAATAAAAAGTTATGCTTGGCAAAGAGATATCATAGTTCCACTTTCTAAGGAATTTGACTGCACAATTGAAGAATTGGAGGATTTGTTCTTTGATTTATTGGATATGGATTCTCTTGAAAACCTGCACGGAACTTTCGAATCCGCCGAAGACATATGTTTATATCAAAAATTGAATGCTGATTTAAGATTATGCTGGTTTATCGGTACTTTGGAACTGATTGATCCTGAAGAAGGCAGGAATCTAAAAATGAAATTGGTTAATGAAATAAAATCTGGTAAATCTTATGAAGATGCTTTAAAAGAAGGTAAATTAGAATTATTCCAATTATTAAAAAAAGAAGCTGAAAATTAAGTTTATTTATAATTATTTAAAATAAAAGAGGGAGTACAATGTTAAATGCGATTAGGGATGTTGTGAGAAAAAGCTCAATTCATGTCTGCATTGTAAATTGTGGGGGATGCAATGGATGTGATGTGGAATGCGTTGCATTATTATCTCCAAGATATGATTTAGAGCAATATGGTATTTATGTTCACAATAATCCTCGTGAAGCTGATGTTCTATTGTTGACTGGTGCTGTTACTGAACAATGGAAAGATAACTTGAAAAGAATATATGATAAAGCTCCTGAACCAAAAATAGCAGTGGCTGTGGGAAACTGTCCGCAATCAGGTGATGTATTTGCACAAGAAGGCGGACATGTAAATGCTCCTGCATCTGATTTTATTCCGGTTGCAGCGGCAATTCCAGGATGTCCTCCAAGGCCTAGCGAAATACTGGAAGCCATTCTTGCTGTTGGACCGCAAGCTATTGCTGATCGTGGGAGGGAATGTAAATGATAGTGCCTATTGGTCCAATTCACCCTGCTTTAAAAGAACCTATCCGCCTCAAACTTCAAACTGAAGGTGAAAAGGTAGTTAAAGCCGAAATCGAATACGGTTATGTTCACAGGGGAATTGAAAAGATTATTGAAGGAAAAACCTGGCAGAAAGGAATTTATCTTTCAGAGCGTGTTTGTGGTATTTGTTCATATGAGCACACTCAGACTTTTGCAGAAACCATTGAAAAAATTTCAGATGTTGATGTTCCTGTAAGGGCCCAGTTCCTGAGGGTCATTACAAATGAATTGGATAGAATTCAAAGCCATTTCCTTGCGAATTCCACATTTTTCAAATCAATGGACCATGAAACTTTGTTCATGCATGTTTTGGAGTTGAGGGAATATGCAATGGATTCAATTGAATTGTTGACCGGAAATAGAGTTAATATGGGCTGGAATGTAGTTGGCGGTGTCAGGATGGATGCGGATGAACGCCACTTCAAGCCGATATTGGAAAATCTTGATAAAATCGAGGAAAATTTTGAAAGAGTCCGTGCATTATATGCGGAAGGCCCTGCTCTTGCTTTAAGGTCAAAGGGAATTGGATACATGTCCAAAAAAGAGGCTATCAAAGGCCGTGCTGTAGGTCCGATTGGAAGGGCTTCAGGCGTTAAGGAAGATTATAGGATTGGTCATCATACTTATGATGATTACTTTGACTTTAAGGTTATCAGAAGAACTGAAGGGGACAACTATGCAAGAACATTGACTCGATTTGATGAAATTCCAGAATCCATTAGTTTAGTAAGACAAGCTATTGAAAACATACCTGATGGTGAAGTTCGTACTCCTGTTGATTTAAAATCAGGTTATGCAATGCGCAGAAATGAAGCTCCTAGAGGTGAAGTCACCTACATGATTGAAACTAATGGTAATCTGATTAAGAATATTTCAATCAGAACACCAAGTATTTCCAATATGGATTCCTGTGCAAAATATATGATTCGAGATGTTCCTACAGTTGCCGATGCGGTATCCACTTATGCGTCTTGCGATCCTTGTGTTGCATGTGCTGAAAGGGTGGCAATTACTAATGAGCATGGTAAAACTGATATAAAAGACTTTTACGGGGTAATCTAAATGTCTTCACTAATGTGGTATATTTTCGATTTTGCAAGAAAGGCATGGGCTGATGCATTTGCAGATGCTAAAACTGACCCTGAAATTGCCCAGAAACCTGAAAGATTCCGAGACTTTCCTAAAGTCAACAAAGAATATTGTATTGGTTGCGGAGCGTGTACTGTTTCCTGTCCTTCTCCGAATGCAATAAAAATAGTCAGGGAAAAGGACACGGAAGGTAGTGAAGGAATGACTTTTCCTGTAATTAATCCTAGCGCATGTATACGTTGCGGTTTTTGTGCTGAAGTTTGCCCGACTGATCCTAAAACATTGGAATGCGGATTAAATCATTTAATCTTACCGGAATTCAATATTATTCCATCTAAAAGGCAGTATATTGTTGATGATTATTTATGTATTAAATGTAAGAAATGTATGAAAAAATGTCCTGTTGAGGCAATAGAAATTGTTAATGATAAACTTCAGGTGAATCAGCTTAAATGCATTTCCTGCGGTGAATGTTTAGGTGTTTGTCCTGTTAACGGTGCAATGAAAGGAGTATTTGTTGAAAACTTACAGGACCAAAAGGATTTGATTCTTTTAACCGTAAATTATCTTGAAGAGTACATTAACGACAAGGAAGATGATTTAAGGTCTTTGGAACAGAATGATTTGCTGCAGTATGAAGTTCCGCTTTCCGGAATTTGGGATGAGGCATTGAAAATAATTCCGGATGATGAAATTTCAAGAGAAATCATTACTAATGCAGTAAATAGGCTTAAAATTAGAATTATAGACTGGGATAAAAGTAAATGTGAAAAATGTCAACTTTGTGTTCCTGAATGTCCTACAGGTTGTATTACCTTTGATGAAAAGAACGATACTATTGTCAGGGACAAAGAAAAATGTTTGCGTTGCAGTATATGTTACCAAACTTGTCCATTTTCAGTAATTAAATATTTCATCGCGAAATTCTCCCTTGAAGATGATGATATTATTCACGCTACTGTAAAAGCATCTAATTTAAATGAGGATATTGTTATGGAGTGAGTGTTATGATTGATAGTTATACTAAAACACCGAGACCATTAAGACATGTTGATGTTGATTATGTCATTAATCAAACTAAGTGTGAGCAATGCAAGGACAAGCCGTGTCTTTCATCATGCCCTATTGATGCAATTTACATGGATGAAGATGACGGTCTTGTTAAAATAAAAAATACTTGCTTTGGTTGTGTATTGTGTCGTAATGCTTGTCCGTTCGATGCCATTTCCCTTGATGTTAATATGGATCCTCCCTTAAAAGAAAATGTTCCCAACATCAATGTAAAGCTCTGTAAGGCATGTGGAGCATGTGTTCAGGCATGTAAAAATGGTTCTATTCATATTGTTGCTGATGGAACACATGAACCTCACAGCGAAATAGACAAGGATACCTGTATTCGATGCGGGTACTGTTTTAGAGTATGTCCGACCGATGCAATTAAATATGGTCAATTGCTTCCTAAGACTGTAAAAGGGGGTAAGGCCATTGTTGTTAATCAGGACAAATGTATTGGATGTATGACATGTACCAGGGTCTGTCCGTCAATGGGTGCGATTAATGTGGCTAGAACAAACAAATTGCCTTATATTAATCCAGGATACTGTGCAAGATGTGAAGAGTGTATGCATTCATGTCCTTCAACTGCAATCAAGTATTCATCACGTAAAAAAGCTTATAAAATGTATAGTGAGATTAAATCATTTGATATTGTGTCTGGAATCATTGATTATGATATGAAAAGACTGTCTCTTGATTTAATCAGTTTAAATAAAGTTCTTGAAAAGGTAGCCCGATCAATTGCTTTGGAATTCAATGACCAAAGTTTTGAAAATTTCATTGAATATAAGGTAAATGATTTGATGGAAGAAGAAATGAAAATCAGCTTAGATTCAAGCATTGAAATAGATAAGTTTTCAAAATTGTTCGGATCTTATTTGATGGATAGGAATATTGAAGTTTATGAGAATAAATGTATTGCATGTGGGGATTGCTTTAATGTATGTCCTGTTGGTGCAATCGAATTGAATGGTCCAAATCCAATTAAAATCAAGGATAATTGTGTTTATTGTGGTAAATGTGTTGAACAATGTAAATTCGATGCAATCGGCGCTTATGATGATTATTTCTACAGTAAGGATACTGATTTGTATTATGCAAGGTCTTATTTACATTACCAAAGGCAAGGTGAATTATCAATTTCCCATACAAAATGTCAGGCCTGTGCAATCTGCGCTAAAAATTGTCCTGCCGGAGCTTTAACATTGAACGATGATAAAATAGACTTTGACAGTGAAAAATGTATTTATTGCAGAACCTGTGAGGCGATTTGCCCTCTTGATGCAATAAGAATTATTAACTTCAGGTGATTAAATGTTTGAAAAATCATTCATTACAGACTGCGAAGGTCCATTAACATTAAATGATAATGCTTATGAATTGGCAGTCCATTTCATTGAAAATGGCGGTGAGTTGTTTAAAGTCCTTAGTTTGTATGATGATTATTTGGCGGATATTGTTAAAAAGGAAAATTACAAGGTGGGAAATACATTAAAATTTATTTTGCCTTTTTTTGTTTGTGAAAACCTTAAAAATCAGGATATTGAAGCACTTTCCAATTATATGGATTTTCCATTCGAAAATACATTTTATACAAAAGTGGATGTAGATGCCTTAACTTTGAATGATGAGGAAATGGAAAAAATCACCAAATTCAAACAGGAAATTCTCAGTGACCCTGAAAATTATGAGTTGTTTGATGAAATTTTCTATTCTGAAATCCCAAAAATGGGCATTTATGAAGCTATTGAAGCGATAAATGTTGTTGGTGGCGAAGGCAAAAAAGAGGCCATTGATGAAATAATCGAAAGGGATAACATCAATACAGCTGAAATCCTCTACATCGGGGATAGCATTACTGATGTGGAGCCCCTGGACTTTGCAAGAAAAAATAATGGTATCAGTATTTCATTTAATGGCAATGAATATCCATTAAAAGTGGCTGAAATTGCCATAGTATCGCCAAGTGCAATAACTACTTGTGTTATGGCTAATATTTATGCTAAAGATGATAAGCAAACTGTTTTAAGATTCATTGATGATTATAATGCTTCAGAAAATCTTGAGGAATTGTTTGAAAAGTATGGTGTTGATTTAGAAATTAAAAACAGATTCCTTGATGTTTTCAGCAGTGGCGAATATCCAATAATTAAAATTATTGATGATGATAACTTTGAGGATATTTTAAAAGTAAGTAAAGATATGAGAAATAACATCCGTGGTCAGGATATTGGAGAATTAGGTTAAAAAGGAAGGTATTGGAATGAACTATGATAATGTGGAAGATACATTTTTCGAAGCTTTTGAAGGAAAATATGTAAGGGCTTTAATTACAGGACCCACCAAGGAAATTGTTAAAAGGGCAGCTTATGATTCAACTTCAACTCCAAGTGCCGTAATTGGAAGAGTTGAAGGTGGAGTTGAAGGATTTTTAGATGAAAGTGAAACTCCTGACGGAAGATATGGTGCTGTTGTACAATATTGGTTAGGTGGAGATGATATTGACAAATTTGCATTCGAATTGTCTTACAGATTAAGGCAGGATGTTCTGGTTAAACCATTTACAAGAATATTTGATTATTCCAACTCCAACAGCAATGAATATATTGAAATGATGGATATTGTAGGTCATTGCGGTGACGGTTATGAATGGATTGTTGAGGAATACGGAAGAAAAATGATTAATGTTCCGATTGCTGTTCCAGACTTCCAAATAGAAGAGAAATTCAAAATAAATGATGGAATTATGGGCGGAAACTTTTGGTATTTGTGTTCAACACAGGAAGCTGTTTTAGAAGCGGGTGATGCAATAATTAATGCAATTATGGAAGTTGAAGGGGCTACTGCACCGTTTGACATTTGCTCAGCAGCTTCAAAACCTGAAACAAACTTCCCAGAAATCGGACCTACTACAAATCATTTTTACTGCCCTTCACTTAAGGAATCTTTAGGCGATGTATCTAAAGTTCCTGACGGTGTTAATTATATTCCTGAAGTTGTTGTTAATGCAGTGGATGAGGAATCAATGAACAAAGCTATTAAAGCAGGAATTGATGCTGCTTTAGGATTCGATGGAGTAATTTGTATATCTGCAGGTAATTTTGACGGTAAGCTTGGAGATAAAAATGTGAATTTATTAGATATTTTAAAGTAAGGTTTTAAAATGGAAATTTATGACAATGATCTCAATGCAGAAATTATAGGATTTGGAGCGTTAAATGTGGACAAGCTCTATTCTGTTGATAGAATAGTTTCTCACGATGAAGAAAGTTTTATTAAAAATGAAACTGTCACTCCGGGAGGATCAGCAGCTAATACAATAGTTGGCTTGGCACGTCTGGGTTGTTCAACATCAATCATTGGAAAAATAGCTGAAGATGAGGATGGTGATTTGATAGAATATAATTTGGCCATTAATGGTGTTTATACAAATAATCTGATTTACTCCGATAATGGATCCACAGGAAAATGCATGGGATTTGTGGATAAAAACGGTGAAAGATGTCTTTACATATCTCCGGGAGTAAATGATGATATTAAAATTGGTGAAATAAACCCATTAAACATTATGAGATGTAAAATTATGCACTACACCTCATTTGTAGGGGATTCATTCAATACTCAAATTGAACTTTTGGAAAAATTATCTAAAGAAACTCTTTTAAGTTTTGATCCGGGAATGTTGTATGTGGAAAAGGGATTTGAGGCATTAGAGCCGATTCTTGAAAGATGTGATATTTTACTTATAAATGAACATGAATTAAGATTATTATGTAATAATAGTAATGATGATTTAAAAGAATTGTGTGTTGGTCTTTTAGATTTTGGAATAAGCACTATTGTTGTAAAACAAGGTTCTAAGGGTGCTTTTGCTATTAATAATTCTGAAGAATGTTTTGTAGAGGCATTTGAATGTGATGCTGTTGATACTACTGGTGCAGGAGATAGTTTTAACAGCGGATTTTTATATTCCTTCCTAAAAGGATATAATCTTGAAAAATCCTGTAAAATCGGAAATTGGGTGGCTAGCAGAGCTATTCAGGGATTCGGGATGGAAAAATTTCCTACAGCAAAAGAATTGGAGGAATTCTTTTAAATTTATTAAAATAATTAATTAGTTGGTAATAATATGAATGTATCTTTTATAAAGCAGATGAAAAATCTTGAACGTGAAGTTCTTTTAAAATCTGTTGAATTAGATGATGATGGTGATGATTTCCAATTTGAACTGGATGATTTCAGCACAGAAGAAGAAATTATTGCCGTTGCACCTAAATGTGTAAGATGTAATACCTGTGTTGAAGAATGTCCGGTTAATGCAATCGAACCAGCTAATATTTTCAGAATAGCTAAAATAACTGATAAATGTGTTAAATGTGAAATTTGTGTACAGACTTGTCCAATTTCAGCCATTAAATTAATTAACAATACAGTTATTTATGATAATGGGGAAGAAAGGGATGTCATTGAATATAATTTAAGCAATCTCCGTTCTCCTCATAGGGTAGTCAGAATGAATAGTATTTCAATTGACTACTCAGTTGACAACAATTGGGACGATTGCGCTACTGAATGTCCAACAAATGCATTCACTCTTGAATTTAAAGAGTTTTTTGATGATTTAAATATGAATTTAGGTATTGATTTGATTGAAGAGGAATTATATCCATATATTAATGAAAAAATGTGCATTGGATGCGGTGCATGTGCTGAAATATCAATGAATGACAATGCAATTGAACTAGATAGGTATATAGGACCTATTACCCACAGCAGAATGATTGAAATCAATCATGAATCATGTGTAAATTGTTATTTATGTGAAGAAAATTGCCCTATGGGGGCTATTGAGTTAGTAGACGGTGAAGTTATATTGGATAATGATAAATGCATAAGATGCGTTGAATGTACTAATCATTGTCCTGTAGGTGCGTTAAAACGCGTTGAAATGAATTAAAATGGGGTTAGTTTATGAGAGCAAAAGAGTTAATGGATAAAAATTTTGTATATTTAAACTGTGAAGACAGTGTTGTGGATGTTTCAAAAGTAATGGAGGAAATCAGACGTTTTACCTGTCCTGTCGTAAATGATGACAAGCAATTGGTAGGGTGGATAACCTCTTTTGACATTACTAAAGGATTGAGGGAAGGCAATGAAAAAATCTCAGAAATCATGAGTGATTTTGAGGATATTGCCACAGTTCATGAAGATGATCCTGCAAGAAAAGCCGTAATCCTAACAGCCAACAACAAATATGTTACAGTTCCTGTTGTCAATGACGATAATCAGGTAATTGGAATGGTACGTGCATGCGATATTGTAGAATTATTATCCAATTTATATGATATTAAAGTTGAAAAATTATACAAGGCGATGCAAAACCAATTGAAAGGAGTAACCTGGGAAGAGTTAATGGCAGCATCTGCTTTAGTATCCACAAAAACTACAGGTAAAAAGATTTCTGCTGAAGAATATGAAGCAAATATTGTAAGTTCCACTTTTGGAGAAGCGATTTGGGCCACAGGAGGGCTTGAAAAATTCTTTGCAGGATTGATTTCTGTCGGTGAAATGGTTATTGCTCGCCGTGTTGGAAAAGCAAGAAGATAACTTTCCAGTATGTATATTGGAAATAGGATTTGATGATAAATGGCATGGGACTTTTAAAAGTATTGCAATATGCTCAACTAATGGGCATAGATAGGTTTGTGTTTGAATCATCTGATGATGAATTCGAATGAAATAATGCATTTCTATAAACATTACATATCTATTTCACTTCACGCCCCTACCAAGTAACCAAATTGCCTGGTCAACTATATATTAATACTTCCACAACTAATGGATATGAATAGTGTAAATGCAAGGTTTTTTAATTTATTCTGCCCAAGAAAAGTTCCATTCTAATAAATTAATTGGTTTATTCCCTAGAAGTATCATTCAATGAGGGATTGAAAGAACTCACATTCGGTTCTGAAAAATTTGGGTGATATTCAAAAATCAGCTTGAATTTTAGTTAATTTGTTGTGAAAGTAAAATTTATCTTTCACATGATTATTTTTATTAATGAGAACAAACTTAATTTTATTCATAATTAAATTTTTTTGAAGGCGGTATTTTAAACATGCAAAAGGTAATAAACGCTCATTGTCATATCTATCCTGAAAAAATTGCTTCAAAAGCGGTTAAAGGTATTAGGGATTTTTATGATTTGGACATGTCTTTAAACGGAAAAGTTGATAATCTTATTGAAGATGGCAGTAAAGTAGGTGTTGTTCATTATTTAATTCATTCTGTTGCAACAACTCCAAAACAGGTAAGATCTATAAATGAATTCATCAGCGAAGTCGTAAAATCCAATCCTGATCTTTTTACAGGTTTTGGAACTCTTCATCCTGACAGTGATGATGTCGAAGGTGATTTCAATCATCTGATTAGTTTGGGTCTTAAAGGCGTAAAGCTGCATCCCGATTTCCAGCAATTTGCCTTAAATGAGGATAGGGCATTTAAAATGGGCAAAGTCATCAATAAATGTGATGTCCCGGTTTTAATTCATTGCGGTGATTTTAGATACAATTATTCCAATCCCGAACAGTTAAAACCTTTCCTAGATAAATTTCCGGACATGACTGTAATCGGAGCTCATTTTGCCGGATGGAGCATATGGCAGGAGGCAACCGAAAAGTTGGCAGGGACACCAAATCTCTTTGTTGATTTAAGTTCAAGTCTTTATGCTTTGTCTCCTCAGGAAGCCAAAAAACTTATTTATGCATATGGTGTTGATAGAGTTTTATGGGGTACTGATTATCCGATGTGGGAGTCAGAAAGCGAAATGGAGTTTTTCCGTAAAATAGGTCTTACAAAAGAAGAGGAAAGTAAGATATTATATGAAAATGCCGCAAAGCTTCTAAAAATCGATAATGCAGTGGAATAATGAATTTTAAAGCTAAATTAATATTGCTTTGTTTGATTTTAATTTTATTTAATGTCGGTGCTGTTTCTGCTCATGATAATAATTTGACGAATGAAAGTTGGGAAGTGGAAACTCAGGATAATATTCTTAGATTAAATTCTGATTTCAAGCAAAATGAAATGATTCAATTGGATAATGTTGATTCATCCAATGATATGTTGTCGGCGGACAATATCAATGAAAGTATCAAGCCCACAATCAATGACGGAAAATTGGATATTACTCTTAGTCCGGTTAACACAAATATATTCGTTGGCGAGAAGTTCGCTGTCAGATTTGTAGACCAGAATGGAGATTCTTATGCAAATCTACCAGTTTTTATAAGGGTGGATGGTAAGAATTTCAAGTCTCTTACTGATGGGGACGGTTTTGCTGTTTTTTCTTTAAGTAAGGATTCGTTATAATCCTTATTCTAAAGTCGTTAAAATCAGTCTTCAAAAATATGATGTAATTTTAACTCCGATCAGTACTGCCCTTATTGGCGGGGACAATCTGAGGGTTAGTTTTAAGGATCAGTTTAATAATTCCTATGCCAATCTTCCTGTTTTTGTAAAAGTTGATGGTAAGAATTTCAAGTCTCTTACTGATGGGGATGGTTTTGCTGTTTTTTCTTTAAGTAGGGATTCCGGTGTGTTTTCTGTTGAGCTTATTTATTTGGGTAATGCCCGTTATAATCCTTATTCTGAAGTCGTTAAAATCAGTCTTCAAAAATATAATGTAACTTTAACTCCACTCAATACTTCTGTTGTTGCCGGAAATCCGTTTAAAGTTCAGTTTAAAGACCAGTTTGGCAAGTCCTACGCTAATCTTCCGGTTTTCATAAAAGTGGACGGAAGGAATTTCAAGGATTTTACCGATAATGAGGGTTACGCTTATATTAATGCTGATGTAAATTCCGGAAAAAGTTATTCTGCAGAACTTATTTATCAGGGAAATAAGCAATACAATCCGTTTTCCAAAAAATGTCAAGTAACAATTATTAAAAAGACTTCCATTACAATTTATAACGATAAACTTCTTAAAGGAGGATATTTAAGAATCCATTTACAAAGTGATGAGTTTTGGGCAGTTTCCAAACAGACTTTAACAATTAAAATAGGTGCTAAAACATTCGTTGAAAAAACCAACTCCGAGGGAATTGTCATAATTAAACCTAATATGACCAAAAAGACATACACAGTTGATGTAACTTTCAACGGAACTAAAACCATGACAAGTTCCCATAAATCCAAATCGGTTGAGGGAATTTATGGATATGCAATCAATCCTTTGTATAAGGATGTCCCTTCAAAAGGAGGAGTTCCCGATATTGATTACATGACTGAAGATTATATCCGTGCCGACGGAGACATGACATACACCGTTTTGAAATCACAGTATAAGGAAGTTTTACAGAGAGACAGTTATTGTCTGTTTTTAAATAACAGATTAACTGAATATGTTTTATTTAAAACTAAGTCCGCACCTACATTATATCATGTTGTTCATAGAACTAAATGGAATGTACTTGAAAGAGAACTGTTTAAAAGTCTGATTCTTAAAAATCAGCATGATTACTGGCCAAGTGAGATTACTGCTTCATTAAAAGGTAAAGCATATACTTATTCGGAAGTTAGGGATGTTCAAAATACAGATTATACCTGCGGTCCGACATCATGCAGCATGTGCAGTCAGGTATTAAGAAATTACTGCTGTGAAAGTTATCTTGCAAGGTTATCCGGTTCAGAACCAGATGTTGGAACGTCTGTCCCTGCCATGGACAGCGCTTTGGAGAAAAATAATTTCAAATGCAGCTACTTCTATAGAAGTTCTTATGATTATGCTTTGAGCGAACTTAAAAAAGGTGGTTGCGCTGTTGTATTCCATGCGAAAAATCATTATGTGGCTATACTGGACATATCTAAAGATGGGAACTATGTGCTTGTAAGTAATTCATATGGTAGTTATGATAATATTGAAACAGGATGGCAAAGCACTAACTATATGAAAACAAGATACTACAAAAATTATGATGACGGTTTGATTGTGAGACTCAGCTATTCATTGAGTCCGTCAACTAAAAATGAAATCAATCAGTTCTATCATAATATGGGCAGTTGGACAAGGCAAAATACGAATGAAAATATTCTGGTGGATTACTGATGATAAAAAAGATATTATCATTTTCCATTATTTTGATTTTATTTGGGAAATGCCCGTTTCAATCTTTATCATAATACTGCAAGAATACCCCAATCTCTGTAAGGTTGAGGATAATTGCAACAGAGGACTTGTTTTCAAATGATCTCTGGTGAACTTTAAATATCAGCAATGTCCAACATAATAAATGACATTAACAAAAGTTTAATTAAAACTTTTTTTCAACGATAACCACGTTTAAAAAAAGTAAAAACCATTAACTCTTGTAAAAAAATTGCCAGAACCGCTGGGATGACGGCGCAGTAAAAATCTTCCAAAAAACTATAATTTTTTTGGTTTGCGAATCCATTTCTTACACAAGATAGGAGGTTCAGCTTTCGATGGATTAAAATTTCACTTTTGGTGATTAGCTATGTGGAATCTTATTTGGCCAATATTAATAGTTATACTTTCAAATACATTCTATAATATTTGTATGAAATCAATGCCTGGTGATGTTAATCCGTTTGCGGCATTGTTCATTACATATGTTGTATCAGCAATAATAACTGCAATCATTTTTGTTTTCATGGTTAAACCGGAAAATGTGGCCTCTGAAATATCCAAGGTTAATTGGACATCTATTATTTTAGCTTTTGCAGTTGTTGGTCTTGAATTTGGATATGTATTTGTATATCGTGCAGGTTGGGCGGTAAGTACGGCCAGTGTTGTTGCAAATATAGCTCTTGCTTGCGTTTTAGTCGTTGTTGGATACTTTTTGTACAAGGAAAATGTTTCGTTTCACCAGATTTTGGGAATTTTTGTTTGTATGGCAGGATTGGTATTGATAAATTTGTGAGGTGAGATTATGAGATGTCCCGTTTGCGGCAAATGGGTTGAAGATGGTGAGGAATATTGCCCATATTGCGGTTATGATATTTACTGTATTGATGGAGAAGATGAGTTTTAGTTAATGATTATATTCTTATTCATACTAAATTATTTAAACGATTTTTAATAAATATTATATTACCTATGGGGGATTGATTATATGAATAAAAGTGATTTGAAAAGGGATTATTTTATGCTCAAAGGACCACTTGCAAAGCAGGGCTATGATTGGTGGTGGCATTCTTTTACTGGATATAATAAAAAAACAGGCGAAGCAAGGCCATTTTTCATTGAATATTTTGTTTGTAATCCTGCCTTGGCTGAAGAAGAACCTACTCTTGGACAATTGCCTGAAAATAAGGCGGCGGGCAAAAAGCCATCATACTGTATGGTCAAAGCCGGAGCATGGGGTAAAAATCCAAAACAGATTCATAATTTTTACTCAATGAAATATTTTGAATGTCCTGATGATGAGTTAAACATTAAAGTAGGGGACTGTAGTTTAACAGAAACTCATATGAGCGGATATTCAAGGGTAAGCGAAGAAGATGCTCGTGACCATCCGGAATATATGTGTGATGCAGGAGACATGATGTGGGATTTGGAAATTGACAAGCAAATCACTTTTAATGTGGGTTATGGTGCTAATTCATTATTCAGAAAATTAAATTCATTTGAAATGTTTTGGCATGCTGAAGGAATAAAAACCCAGTATAGCGGAACTGTATGGCTTGATGGGGAAGAATATGAGGTAATCCCTGAAAAATCATACGGATACGCCGATAAAAACTGGGGAGCTGACTTCACTTCACCATGGCTATGGATTTCATCATGCAATATTACAAGTCTTATTACAGGTAAAAAATTAAACAACTCCGCATTTGAAGCCGGCGGAGGAAGACCAAAAGCATTTGGAATATCAATTCCACGCAAGTTGTTGATTGGTTTTTACTATGAAGGTACCATGTATGAGTATAATTTTGCAAGATTCTGGAATATGGTTAAAATAGACTTTGACTTTGAAGAAGGAGAAGACATA
>CADAOO010000025.1 GCA_902789505.1 uncultured Methanobrevibacter sp.
TTAGATTATATATATGACTATGAATATGATTTAGTTGATTTAACTATTAAAAATGATTTCAAATATTTAAAATCAATTGAAATGTGTAAAGGTATTATTTTAGATTTTGATGAAAATTACTGTCCTGTTGCAATAGAGATGATAAGTGCTTCAAAGATATTGGGTATTGATAAACAATTTTTAGTGTCTCCTGATATTGACATATTAATTGATGTAAATGATGATTTGATTAAAATTGAAATTAAATTCACTTTCTTAGTAAATAAAATTGAACGGGATATTAGCTTTAAGCAAAATATTGCGAATAGTTATGGAATTCCATCTATTGAAACGTTATTATCCACTGTGTAAGTGGCATCATTTTATTTTTTCACCAAATTTGATTGTTGCGACTATAAACAATTTTAAATATTATAAAATTATATTTAAAATTAGGTGATTATATGAGCAATGTTTTAATTACATATTTTTCAGCCAGCGGAGTTACAAAAGGCGTAGCGGAAAAAATAGCCAGTGAAAACGGCTATGACATTTTTGAAATCGTTCCGCAGGAAATCTACACAGCCGAAGACTTGGACTGGACAAACAAGCAATCAAGATCAACAGTTGAAATGAACGACAAGGCTTTCAGACCTCCGATTGCCGAATCATGTGATGTAAGCGGATATGACATTGTAGCTATCGGATTTCCGGTATGGTGGTATACAGCACCTACAATCATCAATACCTTCATAGAAAGTGTTGATTTGGCCGGCAAAACAATTAAGGTGTTCTGCACATCCGGAGGATCCGGTGTAGATAAATGTGTAAGCGACCTTCAGAAAACTTATCCTGAACTCAATTTCACAAAAGGAATGAGGTTCATGGGAGATATTTCAAAAGCTAAAGGGTGGATTGAAGATGAGTAAGAAAGTTGTAGTAATCAGTTCATCACCAAGGATTGGTGGAAATTCAGATACATTATGTGATGAATTCGTTAAAGGAGCACTGGATGCAGACAATGCTGCTGTGAAATACAATCTTGAGGAAATCAGATTTCATTCATGCAAGGCTTGTTATAAATGCAAAACTCCTGAAATGAAGTGTTTCCAGGAGGACGGTCTGGAAGAGGTTTTGGACAAAATGATGGAGGCTGATGTGATTGTATATGCAACACCGGTCTACTATTATTCAATGTGCGGGACCCTGAAAAGGTTCTTTGACAGGTGCTATCCGATATTCAGACACTTGGAAAATAAGGATTACTATATTATAACTGCGGCAGGCTCATCAAACGGGGATGTCTTAACCGGAATCAGGGATTTCATCGGATTTTCTAAAAATCCAACTGAAAAAGGAGTATTTTCTGTATTCGGGGATGTGAAATCCCAGAGTGATTTGTTAAAGGAAGTGTATGAAGCAGGTTTTCACTGCTAAAAAAATAAAAATTGGGAAAGAAATTAATCTTTCCTATCCTTTAAAAGGATTTGAACTTGTATATTTTTGACCATTGACTGTCAGGGTGTATGAACCATAGTCGATTTTACCTGAGGCGGTTAGAGATGAAACAGAACTGTCACCAGTTAAAGTCCATGTTGAACCGGAGTCTATAGTTACAGTAGTGTTTCCGGTTGAGTTGATAACACCTTTGAATTCGGTATTTTTCATGTTCCACTTGAGTGAACTTATTGCATCGACAATTACATTTCCTTCAATTTTTTCATTGTCTGTGTTCAGTTCGGCCTGTCCGCCGTTGGAACCGGTTGTTCCCCATTGGTTTTGACCTGAAGCTTCTAAAAACACCCCGCTTCCAAAGCTTAACTCAGTATTGACCAGATTTATTACACAGGCAGTATTGGTTATGTGAAACATTGGAGCATCTTTATACACTGATGAATTGGAAGCTATTGACAATTTGGAGTTTTCAGCGTTAAATAGGGATGTTCCGACATCCGCATCTCCGCTCATGCTTTGGTAGATGAACACGCCACCCAGATCAACATAGGCATCTCCATCTTTTCTGTTACCTTCTGCATAACCTGTCAAATCTGAATTTTTAACTTCAATTGAGTTTTTACCTTCGATACAGGCTATTTGAGATACGTAAGATGTACCTTTGGTGTTTTCCACAGTAATGTTTCCTGTAGAGTAGATTAAAGGTGAGCCTCTGCCGCTGTCTTTACTGACGCCTGTGTTTATTTCTGAATTTTTTACATGTACCTGACCTTCGCCGCGGTCTGTTGCAAGTGCAGCGCAGCTTTGACCGTCAGTGTTGATGATTACATTGGCTGCATTGATTATTCCGTTGTAAGTTGCGTCAAGTCCTCTTGACTTGTCTGAATGTGTGGTGATTTTCACGTTTTTAATATCGGCCTTTGTTGTGCCTGAAACTGTGGTTTCACCAGGGCTTCCTCCGGGTGCTTGTCCGCCTTGTCCTTCTGCGCCATTGCCTTCCGGCATTGCAGGTGGCTGGCTACCGTCTCCTCCTTGTGAACCTCCACTGCTGCCTGTTGCTTCGGGTGGTTGACTTCCGCCTTGTGAAGATTCATTTCCTGAAGCTTCGGCATTGGTTACAAAGATTCCGTTTGACCCTTTGGAGTTGGTTTCAATTTCAACATCTGAAATGTCTAAAGTTCCGTTAGTATTTACTAGAATGGCGGAGTTGACACCATAGAAGTCAGCATCATCTCCTGAAGTTTGTGTATCTCCTGTTTTGTTTAAAATGGAATTTGCTAATTTTAAGATTCCTCCGTTTTTAATCAAAACGGCATTCGCATCTGCACTATTGGTGTGGTAGTATCCGTTTTTTTCGTCTAAACTTTTTGCATCAACAACAAGGTTACCTCTGTCTTCCAGTGCATTCGCATCAACGCTCACCGAACCTGTGTTCGATGAGGTGTTTGTAAGTGCAAATGCACCTGCACAAACTATTACAAGGATTGCTATTAGAGCAATTATTACTTTTTTATTCATAAAGATAATAACTCGGATGTTATATTTAAGTATTTTTAATTGATTATCCAATATAGTTTATCAATTCATGAAGGCCATTGTTGATAATGTTTATCACAATGTATGTTTTTACAGGTAATAATAATTTTCATTCTTAAAACAATAAATAAAGGCTTATGTATTATTAATAAGGATGAATTATATGCGATTAATAGAATTAATTATTAAAGTTATTTTAAATTACTCAATTGAAAGTTTAGATAAAAAAGTAAAAGACTATAAATAACATTATTCTCATTTGAAAATCATAAAATTTTATAATTTAAAAATATGAATAGTTTTTCTTAGATTTAACACCAATTTTGTGGATATAGAACAATTTTACCAATTGAAATCACTAGTATAAGCTAAATTTTAAATAAAATTAACGTATATTCCTGAAAGTAATATGCGTTTCGTTTATATGTAAAATTGGTTAGTTTTTGCTAGAGTTTTTTGCATTTTCACTTGTTAGTATATTCTAAATAAATAATCTTGATGAAATTGATTTTCAAAAAAATCTATATTTCTTGAATATGATTAATTTCAGATATAACCTTAAATATTCACCATAAAATTTAATTACTTAAGAAAGTATAAATTATTACTATTAAAGTTTATATAGCAAATAAAAAAAATTTTACAATTTTTTGTCGTTTTGTATTATTCTTATTAAGGATATTATTTTTTAGAAGGATGTGTAAATAAAATGAAAATTACAATATTGTCTGGAGGATCTGGAAATGATAGTTTGGTTAAAGGATTAAAAGAAATTTATCCACAATCAGATATAAAAGTAATAATTAATCAATATGATTCCGGATTATCCACAGGAATTTGTAGAGAAGTTACAAATACTCTTGGAGTATCAGATGCTAGAAAAAATCATTCTAGAATGTATAAGACAATGTCCAATTCAATAAACCAAACTATTCTTGAATTTTATGAAAATAGATATGATTTTACTTCAGGTAAAGAACTTGATGAGGTTTTAGAGTTATTAAATATGTGGAATCTCAATCAGTTTAAGGAGTATGCTATTAGATTTTTTAATAATGATAAAGCATATGCTTATAAATATAATGATTTTAATGTTGCCAATATTATTTATGCACAAATGTATTCAGAAATTGGATACGAGCAAACCCATAAATATTTTTGTGATTTATTAGGAATAGACGACTTTGTGATGTTAAATTCATTTGATAATGTTTATTTAAATGCCATTACTGAAAGTGGGAAAATTATAGGTGAAGGCGATATTGTTGAACATGCCAATTCTGATGATAAAATTGTTGAGATTAAATACAAAGGCATAAAAACTGAATTGAATCAAAAAGCTATAGATAGGGTTTTAGATAGTGATTTAATCATCATTTCAACAGGAACATTTTGGAGTTCAATTTACCCTACTTTGGATTATTTAAATTTTTATTCATATATTAATCAATCTAACGCTAAAAAAATTTGGGCTATAAATAACAGCGAAGATAAAGATGCATATGGAGTCACAAGCAATGATTTTATTACTCAATTTGAATTATTAGGTATTAATCTAAATGATTTTACTATACTGGAAAATTTAGATTCAATTGATTCATTACACATGCCTAACGAGAAATATAATATTATATATAAACATATGGAAAATAATGATGGAAAACATAATGGATTAAAATTTGCAAAGGAAATTCTAATTGAATATTATCAATTATTTAAATATGACAGAGTTATATTGGATTTTGATGATACCCTTTGGGCAAGACAAAGTGAAAAAAATTTAGAATTAAAGAAAATTTCAATGAGTAATGTTAAATTATTAAATTGTAAGTTATCTAAATATGCGATTATTATTTCTGGAAATACTTATAGGAGCATTTCAAAAAAATTATATCAAATATTTGGAACTTCTTTATCAGGCTGCGAATTATTAATTTGGGCAGATACTCATGGCAGGCAATATTATAAGAATGATTATTTAGATACCATTGATGAAATAGAAATTAATCAAGATGATTATATTAAGTTAAATAAGATTTTAAATAATTTTGATTTATGTTGTACAGTTGATAATCCTGATAAAATATTCAATATCAAGATAAAACCATTAAGCACCATTGAACGAAAATTATTATGTAGCTATTTAAATGATTTAATATTTAAATCAGATGAGATGTCCAAAGAATATATTGCAAAAATTACAGGATTAACTACTGTTGATATCATGTCAAAAAATAATACTAAGGCTAAAGTGTTTGATTATATTAATTTAAAAGATTTAAAAACTCTTTACATTGGTGATGAAATCGATTCTGGAAATGACAGAGATATAGCTCAACTATGTACTCATTCTGTAAATGTATCTGATATTTTTGAAACACATGCTGTTTTAACATTATTGGGGGAAATATATGATGAAAGTTAAATATGGTTTAATAATAGCTGCGGGTAATCAAAGAAGATTTAAAGCAGATATTCCTAAATCATTAGTTATTATAGAAAATGACTCTTGTTTGTTGGATATATCTATAGAACGACTTTCAACCTATTGTGAAAAAGTATATGTAGTATGTTCTTATGATAATGAACATTGGTTTGATGATGATAAATATAATAAAGTGGTTATTAATTCAGGACTAGGTTCTGGGGATGCCATATATAAAGTTTTACGGATGTTGGATTATAAAGATACTGATAAAGTCATTATACAATGGGGAGATTCATTAATTAATGAGAAGTTATATCCAATTATACTTGAATATGATGATGATAAATGTTTTGTTCCATGTACTTATGAAGATGATCCATATGTGCAAGTAATTGAAAATAAAAATGGCACTTTATCTGTTTTGTTTTCAAAATATCAAGATACTCTTACTGCAGGTTTTCACGATATGAGTGTATTCTTATGTAAAATAAGCATATTAATTACATATCTTGAGCAATTTTATAATGATTTTTATGTTCCAGAAAAAAATGAATATTCTCACAAACATAGAAACGAATTTGAATTTTTAGACGTATTTAATGATACTGATATAAAAGCTCAGATTATTGAAATTGATATCTCCTTGCAGTCATATTCATTTAATACCGTTGATGAGTTGAAAGATATTTTATCAGACATATCTGATGAGTAATATTGTGAAATTAGAATAAATTCTACATATTTGTTAAAATGTTAAATAAATATATATCTGTTTAAATAAACTATTAAATATGAAAATTGTTTCTACATCTTTTGTAAAAAACGAATCAGACATCGTTGAATCATTTATACGGTATCAACTTAATCTTGTTGACGAAATGATTATTTTAGATAACTTTAGCACAGACAATACTCCGGAAATTATAGATAATTTAATTAATGAAGGATTACCTATTCATTTAATACGTGATACAAACACATTCGATAGTCTTGATATAAAAATGACAAAATTAGTTCATAAAGCTGTAAATGAACATGATGCTGATTTAGTTTGTTTATTAGATTGTGATGAATTTATTTTTTCAACTAATGAAAAACACCCTAGGGAAGTTCTTGAATCACTTGATTCTTCTAAATATCATTTAATAAAATGGACAACTTATGTTCCAACATCTGATGATGATTATAATATTAAATTTGTTCCAAAAAGGATTACTCATGTTCGAGATGATTTTGTCGAAACTTTTTATAAAGTCATTGTTCCGAAAGAAATTATCAAAAATTATAAAGTAACAGTAGATATGGGAAACCATAATTTAACTATAAAAAATAAAGCTAGAAATGAATTAGCAAATTATGATTTGGATTTAAGACTTGCCCATTTTCCAATTAGATCTAAAGAACAATGTATGTCTAAAGTAATTATTGGGTGGGTAAATACAATTGCATCAAATACAGATAATCAATCATGGAACACACATTGGAGAGATATTTTTTATAAAGTTAAAGCAAATAATGATATTTCATCTGATGACCTGGTGACTTTTGGAAAAGAATATAGTTTAACGCCGAAATATAGGGATAATGTTGATAATATAGATATTTCTATCAAAAAACAACCTATGAATCTTGATTTTTGTAAAGATATTGAAATAAAATATTACACTAAATTCAATTTTTTAAACAATATTTTGGAGAATAATATTTCATTAGCAGAGGATGTTGTATCATTAAAGAGAGAAATAAATGTATTAAATGGAAAAACGGGAATGATTAAATCAATAAAAATGAAAATATACAAGGACTTCTTAAAATAAATAAAATTTCATTTATAGAGTATAATGATATGGATTTGGGATATTTTTCCATATTATTAATTTATTTTATTATTCATTGTTGATATTGATTGAATATATTATATTTTTTTATTTAATTAAGTGTTTTTAATTTTTACCTATAATTTCTTTAATAATATATTTATCATCGTCATCAAATGTTTTGATTAATATGACAATTGCAAAATAAATTATTATTCCTACTGGAAGTGCTATCCACATATTAAGATTTAAAAATATAAGTGAAATATATAGGATAATTGATGCAATGAAAATTTTTATTAAATCTACTATTAATTTTTTGTTTACTGCATTAAGTCTATAACTTAAATATAAAAATAAACTAGTACCTAATAGGTCAGTTGCAATAGTTGTTAATGCAGCACCATTATAAGAGTATTTAGGAATGATAATTAGGTTTAAGAGAGTATTGAATATGGCGCTTATCATTAAAAGCAATGTTACATATTTTTCTTTATGGGAAGCATTTAATAAATTTGCACAAATTCCACAAAGAATAGTTATAGACACGGTCCACATTAAAATTGACAATGCTGAACTTGCTGCTAGAAATTCTTTTCCAAAAAATAGGACAACAATATCTTGTGAATAAATCATTATCGCAAATGAAAGAGGAATAAATATTAACATTAAATATTTTACAGATTTTTGGAAACTAATCACTAATAAATTTTTTTCATTTTTATAGAATCTGCTCATAACAGGAAAAACAACTGCTGAATAAACACCATAGAATGTTACAAATACTG
Organism: uncultured Methanobrevibacter sp.; assembly: GCA_902789505.1. Taxonomy (GTDB): domain Archaea; phylum Methanobacteriota; class Methanobacteria; order Methanobacteriales; family Methanobacteriaceae; genus Methanocatella. Next base: position 8,004 of record CADAOO010000025.1, read on the forward strand.
AAGTTATTTTATAAGCCGCACTATAAATACCATTTGCATAACTACTAACCATATTTGTAAGCATGACCATATCTATTGAAGACAAGATTAATGAAAAAAGACTAGTTAATGCGAAAGGAATTGAAGCAATTGTAATTTTCTTACAAAATTCTATGTCTAATTCCCATTTTGGCTTTGATAATCTTTTTTTAACTGCGATATATTGTGTTATCACAACACAAAAGTTTGCAAGGACATAAGATAGAGTAATTCCATAAAGACCAAAATCAAATGTTATTGTTAATAAAATAAAAATTAACAATATTATGTTTAATATAATATTTCCTATTGCTTGATATTTTCCTTCTTCGACTGCTTGAAGAGATCCATTGAATAATCCAGTTATTGATTTGAATATTTGTTCAATTGTAAATAATAATGTAATTTGAATAGTTAGCTCATCACATTTCATAAGTATTAATACTATTAATATCAATATGAATGTGGAAATTGAGAAAATTGATTTTAATGGAATAGCATTACCCAAATATTTTGTAGATGAATCAAAATCCGTTGCAATATGTCGAACGATATGAGTGCTAATTCCTAAATCCATAGTTATTCCAGCAATTCCAGTTAGAGATATTGCAAAATTCATAATACCATAATTACTAACTCCCAAGTATCTTCCGATAAGTATGGTCCAGACAAATGCACAAATTGATGTGATTATTTGTGAAATCATCAACCAGCTAAAGTTTTTGAAAATGGTTTGAATTTGACTCATAGTTTTCCCTTTATGCAATTTTATTCATTGCTTCTTCCTAATTTTCCAATAATTGCATTGATTTTAGTAATATTCTTAAATTATAAGTTTCATATAATATAAATTAATCTTTATTTATAAAAGATTTTATTTCATGATTTTTTTAATTACAGTAGGTTTATTTTTTCAAATAGCTATATCTTCCTATTAATTTTCCTCAGTATATCAAGTCTTCTTATTCTATCAATAATTCTAATAAATAATCGTGCAATTGTATAATGCTCATTTAATATAAAATAATTTAATCTATTCATCAAACCGGTCAATTCTCTTATATTGTTTTCGATTTCATAATCATGGACTTCTTTCAATGTTTCTTCAGTTTCCTTTTTATTTTCATCCAAATATGTGCATTGGATTAAAAGAAATTCGGCATGTCTTCTAAGAACAGTATTGCCTAAATTCACTTTATTTTCTTCTTTAAATATGATGCTTAAATGTCTATAAGCTTTAATTAGTCCCATAATATGTTTTTTTTTCACAGCATGGGAAAGGGAATCTGTTCTTATTTTCCATTTATATCCAAAGTAAGCTTCTAAATAGACTAATTTTTTTGATTTTATAAAGTATGTGGATGTGAAAATCAAATCATCGGCATAGGTGGTTTCTTCGAATTTAATGTCATTGTCTTTAATAATATTTTTTTTATAGATCTTATTCCATAGGGAATTATTTCTAAAAAAAATTATATCGTCGCCTTCTATGATTATAAAATCCTTTTCCCGGATTCCGTTGGTGTATTCGATAGTGTCCTTAATGTCACCTAATGGGTCAACAATATGTGTATCGCAACATACAACATCTGCGTTTTCGCCTGTTATTGTTTCATATAATTTTTTACACATATCTTTATCTATCTCATCATCATTGTCCATGAACATTATATAATCCGCAGTTGCTTTTTTTAATCCAATATTTCTGCCAAAACCAGGTTGACCATGATTTTTGCTAGAGTAGAATGGTATAATATTGTTGTAAGTTTCCGCATATTCTTCAATGATTTTTTTAGAGTTATCAGTTGAAAAATCGTCAACCAATATCAATTCAATATTATTAAAACCAATGCTTTGGTTAATGATTGAATTAAGGGTTTTTTCTAGATATTCCTCAGCATTATAAACCGGAATAATCATTGATATTAAATACATTCAAAACATCCTATGTAATATTTTTTTTAATAATGGTTATCTTTTCTTTTTATTTATATTTTTAGGTAATTTCATATCCTTTTGTCTTTAAATTTAATTTAGTGAAATCTATTGCAGTTGAAAGAAATTTCTTAAATTTTTCACATTTGAATCTTCACTAAATACCTTAAAAGAATAATTATTTATATTATTATTTTAGTTATAGTAATTATGGACTATATAATTACTGTAATATCTCCTTGTTATAATTCAGAAAGGACATTAAAAAGATGCATTGAATCTATATCAAATCAAAGCATAGGTTTTGAAAATATTGAGTTAATATTATACGATGATGCATCCACAGACAACACAAGAAGAATTATTGAGTCGTATTCTGAAAAATATGATAACATCGTCCCTATTTTTTCAAATTCAAATCAGGGTCCTGGTGTCGGCAAGGATTCAGCTATTGAAAAAGCCACGGGAAAATATATTATGTTCATTGATTCTGATGATGAATATGACCAGATCATGTGTGAAAGTTTATTAAATGAAATTAATGATGATATTGATATTGTTTCATGTAATTATGAAACAATTGATGGATTTTATTCGAAAACTGTTTATTGTAAATTCAAAGAGGATTATAAATCAAAAAGCAAAAGTTTATTGTCTCATGATGAATTAATTTATTTGCCGTCAGCGATGGTTGTAAACAAGATGTTTAAAAGGAACATAATACTTAAAAACAATGTTAAGTTTACTTCTTTAAGAAACGGTGAGGACGAATTATTTTTAAGGCAGTATTTATTATATTCAAAAAATTTAATCCATCTAAACAATTATGTCGGATATAGGATTTATAAACAAGAGGATTCAATTTCAAAATCACAAACCGTTGAAGATTTATTTAGTTACCTTTCGGTATGTAGAAGGATTAAAGAAATTTATGAACATGTTGACGTTGACATGTCTAGGTTACTTGAAGGTCGCATTCTTTTGTTTATTCAATCATTATTTATATATGATATCCTAGATAATTATGATAAAAAGCAATTATATGATGCTTTAGATAATTTATCTAATTTAGAAAAAGAAATATCCTTCAACAGAAAATTTGGTTTGATAAATGATATATCTAACTTCTTTATAAAACATAAACAGTTTTGGTTAGTTGTATTTTATTCAAAAGTGTTATACACTATTAGAAATTCACGGTTATTATTGAAATTATATCGGCGCATGACTTAAGGATAGTTATATCCTTTTTCATTTTGAAAATTATTATATGCATAATCTTTAAAAAATCTATTATTTACTTATAGTCCCCGATATAATTTTCGAAGAATATTTGAATCATATACCTTTTCAACAAGTTTCAAATAATTATAACAAAGATTAAATCTCTTTTTCAATAACAATTTATTAGCAATATCTTGAATTTTACCATCTAATGATCCTTTAAATGAAATCTCTTTTTCAAAATCATATAAATATTTTAAATAGGCATATGCCTCTTTTTTTTCTTTTAATAAATGCAACGAATATAATTTATACAATAAAATTCCAATTTCCTTCTTATATAATCTAGAGAAGTCTATATTTGGATTGTCAGCTATTTTCGAATAGATCATTCGATCCACATCAATTATTCCAGTCAGGTCATTCAAGTCCCATGACCTTGAAATAGAATCCTCCTGGACATGGCGTATATATCCGTTGTAATCCGGAACGTCAATCAATGAATCGCAGTGTTGCAGATATAAAATTGTAAAGTATAGGTCTTCGGCATATTTTCCTTCAGGGAATAAAATGCCATTTTCAATTAGGATGGAACGTTTATATATCTTGTTCCATATGAACCTGTCTTCAAAGTATATAATGTCGTCTTTAGCAATGTTTATTCTTTCTTTTCCATTTGGACTGGTTGGAGTGTATTCTGTGGTAATGGTATCCAAATTGAATTTTCCGCATGAAATCAAATCTGCATCTGTTTTTTCAAGCTCGCTGTAGAAGAACTCACAGACGTTCAAGTCATATTCGTCATCATTGTCCATAAACATGATGTAGTCTGAAGTGGCGGTTTCTATTCCCTTGTTTCTTCCGCGCACGGGAAATCCGCTGTTTTCCTTGGAGTATATTGGAACGACATTTTCATATTGCTTAGCGTAATCTTCTATAATCTCCTTGGTTGTATCGGTTGATGCATCATCGTATAATATCAGTTCGATATTCTCAAAACCGAATGTCTGATTAACTACCGAGTCGATGCATCTTTTCAATGTTGATTCTGCATTGTAGCATGGGATAATTACGCTAATTTTACAATTCATATTGTTTATATTTAATTAATTTAATATATAAAATTGATGTAACTCTTTTATTTAGATTTGATTTGTATTAATCCTACTAAAATTGATTATGAAATTGTTTTGCAGCAATTATGAAAAAATAATTGTCGAATAATATCTTAATGTTCAAATAACAATTCTTGTGTTCATTATTGTATTTGAAAAAGTTTTATTAAGAATAAAAATATATTTATAATTGAATTGAATTACAATTATATGGATTTTTCATGGTTGTTTTTCTTATAATAATAAAGTGATAAAATGAATTATTTGTTATTAATGATGGGTGGAAGCGGCACAAGATTAGGTGCCGACCGACCTAAGCAATATATTGAAATTGACGGCATTCCAATTTTCTTTTATATATTACGCTCTTATAATAAATTGGATTGTATTGATGAGATTATAATAGTGTCAAATGAAATGTGGATAGATTACGTGCAAAAATGGATTGACAGTCTGGAGCTTAATCATCCTATATCCATTGTTGCGGGTGGTGAAACTCGTTCTCATTCCGTTTATTACGGATTGAAATCCATTTCTGACCGTGCTCAGGATGAAGACATTGTACTTTTCCATGATGCAACACATCCATATGTGGATGAACCTGGCACAATAGAGGTTATTGAATCCATTAATGAATATGGTGGTGCGACATTGGGTGCGTTCCAATATGATACCGTCTATAGGATGAGTGAAGACGGCTTTATAACTGATGTAATTCCTAGACAGGAATTGGTTGCAGGCGCCTCACCTGAAGGTTTTAAGTTTGGTGAAATATTCCCTATTTATGACAAGTCCACAGATGAGGAACTTGAAAGTATGACATCTGGAGGAGCTTTAGCTTTAGAACATGGAATTAAAATGAAAACCATAGAAGCCAATGTCATCAATCTAAAGATTACCTATCCTCATGATTTGGAAATTTTCAAAAAGACTATTCATAGTTATTTCTTCGAATCACAAAAATGAATTCATGATTTTTGATTTAAGGTGTATTTTATGGAACATCCCATTAAAGAAATTATCTCTAAAAGGCAATCCGGAATTAATGTAGGCATTCCGTCATTTTGCACTGCAAACCATTTTGTCATTGAGACTATTTTTGAATATGCTAAATGTTTCGATGATTATGTGTTGATTGAAGCCACTCCCAATCAGGTAAATCAGTTTGGAGGATATGCAAATATGACTCCATATGATTTTGTTGATTATGTTTATGAAATTGCTGGAGAAATAGGTTTTCCCAAAGAAAAAATTATATTGGGTGCTGATCATTTCGGACCTCTTGTCTGGGCAGATAAATCTGAAGAGGAAGCTATGGAAAATGCTAAAGAACTTGTCAGGCAAGCAGTACTGGCGGGATATACTAAAATACACTTGGACACCAGCATGAAAGTGGGCAGTGATGATGTTAATGTCAAGTTGTCTGATGAAATCATTGCTAAACGTGGCGTGGAATTATATAAAGTTTGTGAAGATGCTTTTAAGGAAAGAATTGAAAAATTTCCCAATTCAATTCATCCGGTTTATGTGATTGGCAGTGAAGTGCCCATACCTGGCGGTGAATTTGATGAAGTTGATACATTACAGGTTACTTCTCCCACTGATTTTAAAAATACGATAGATGCTTATGATAAAAAATTCAAGGAATCCGAGATTGATGACGCATGGGATAATATCCTTGCAGTAGTTGTGCAGCCAGGCGTTGAATTTAGCAATGTGGATGTCCATCTTTATGAAAGGGATAAATCTAAAAATCTTTCCCAAGTTTTGCATGAGTATCCTAATTTGGTATTTGAAGGTCATTCAACTGACTATCAACCTGCAGATAAATTAAAAGAAATGGTTGAGGACGGAGTGGTTATCCTGAAGGTAGGTCCAGCATGTACCTTTGCATTTAGAGAAGGATTGTTTGCACTTAGCATGATGGAAAAGGAGATTATTGATGATGAAAGTCTTCGTGCAAATTTTATAGAAACTCTTGAAAAAGTCATGATTGAAAATCCTAAGGATTGGCAGGATTATTATGATGGCAATGAATTGGATAAGGAACTTGCAAGAAAATATAGTTTTTCCGATAGATCCCGTTATTATATGTCAAGAAATGATATTGAATCAAGTATAAATGATTTATTTGAGAATATTGACTCTTTTGATTTGCCTTTAGGTTTGATAAAGCAATTTTTCCCGAATGCGTTCATGAAAATATTGGAAGAGAATTATCCGTTAGATTCTAAAAGTCTTGTAAAGTCCAATGTTATTGATGTAATTGAAGATTATTTTTATGCGACAAAAGCTAGTTAGATTCAATTTTTAAATATTCCAATGTTCGTTTAAATCCTTCAAAAACTGAATATTTGGCATTCCAGTTTAATTCATTTCTAATTTTTTCAGATGATAAAAGACCAAACTTAAAAGGAGCATAACCCGCATCTTTATCTTCATCTTTAATATTGAATACTAATTTCAATTCTTTTTTAGGCAAAATCTTTACCATTGTTTCAGCCAATTCCCTTATTGAAACTTCGTTCCTTTCATCGGAAACATTGTATACCATATCTTTGCTTTTTAAGATAATTTTAAACATGGCACTGACTGCATCGCTGATATAAGTGTAAGTTCTTATTGAAGATCCATCACTATTTAAAACAATATCTTCTTCATTTAACAGGTTTTTCAGGAAATCGGCTTGGACTCGTCCATCATCAACACTCATGCCGGGTCCATATGTATGGGCAAGTCTGACAATTTTAGTATCTAATCTATATTCTTTTTTAAACCCTACACACATGTTTTCAGCAGCTTTTTTGCCTTCGGCATAGGCATTTCTTGGTATCAACTGGTCAATGATTCCAAAACTGTCTTCTGAAAAATATTCCTGGTTTTCAATGGGAGCACCATATATTTCCCTTGAGGATATAAATAAGTACTTTTTTGTATTATGATCTTTTGCAAATAGTAGAGTATTGGCAGCACCCAATGTATTGGCGAAATTTGTTTCAACAGGTTTCTCTTTCATGATTTTGGGGCTGGCCGGGCTGGCGGCGTGGATTATATAATTAACATCATTTTTATATTCAATTTTTTCAGTAACATCCTGGACAATTGGATGAACATAGTCTTTAGAGAGAATCTGTCTGTTTAATTTATTTAAGTTCCTAACCAATGGGATTATTTCAATATTTGCATTATAATCTTCATTTAATTTCATTAAAGTATAAACGAAGTAACTTCCAATCATGCCTGTTGCACCGGTTATCATTACTGATGAATTATATAATTCGGTTAATCCATCATTTTCATCAATAATCTGTTGGGCATCTTCATCTATTATTTTATTTATTATCAAACCATCACCTTTTAATATTCTCCAAAGTCAATTTTTTCAGGCGCAGGCCTAAATCTCTTGTCTTCCGGTGGCAATTCCATATAATCCCCATATATTCTTGTCAATATGCTGTCTGGATTATTGGGTATGTTCACTTCAATATCCTCAAATTTGCCTTTTTTTGGAGGTAACCAATCATTTCTTTTATAGATGGGTAAGTTACAAGGAGCAGGAAAATCACACACCTCTTCAGATTCATAATCTTCGTATTTTTTATATGAGTCTAGGCATTTCCTTTTCAGGGTATTTGTTGAAACGGGAATCATTTTTAGAATATAGTATAATAATTGTTTTAAAAAACTTTTTAATTTGGAATCGTCCTTGAATTTTATAATTGAAAAGTATATCATCTGATTAAGGGTAAAGCATGTCCATTTATGAATAGTCCTTTTAAATCCTTTATCAGGAATGTTATCAAGAATAAAGATGTCAATGAAAATATTTTGGGTGTAATCTACTTGATCCGCCCACCATTCTTCGAAAACTGTATTTTTCAACATTATTCTAGCAAAAGTGTAGTGATAATTTTCTTCATTCAATACATTAATAAGTCTATATTTTTCATTGTTTTCATTGTCAAAGATGGAATCCAGCTTTTCAAAATCCTTTCTAAACATCATCAGATCAATATCGTCATCCCAAGGAATGAATCCCTCATGACGGATAGTTCCAAGCAAACTGCCACCATTAATGAAATAGAGTATATCATTTTCTTCACAAATCTTAATGAAATCCTTCAACATCATCAGCTGAACTTTCTGCAGATGCATTAGTGTTTCGTCATCATATCTTTTTGATTCAAGCATAATTTTCCCGTTAATTTTTTATAAATCTGTATTATTATATATGTGTTGGAAATTTTTAAATATTTCTTTTTTAATAAATATAATATTATAATAAATAAAGGTAATGACTATGAAATCTGATAAACCAATTGTCTACACTTGTTTTTGCACGGATGTAATCCATGACGGGCACTTGAACCTAATAAATGAAGCTAAAAGTTGTAGGTGTCCTTTGCGATTCCGAAATGGTTAAGTATAATAGATTTCCTTTAAAATCAACCGAGGAACGTGTTGAACTTGTCAAATCAATTCCGGACATCAAAGATGTGGTCATACAGAATGAAGTCATGTATGATACTATCGTAAAGGAGTTGCGTCCGGATTATATAATCCATGGGGACAATTGGGTTGAAGATTCCATGAAGGTCATCAGAAAGAACATTCTGAAAGTTCTCGATGAATATGGTGGGGAGCTGATAGAGGTTCCATATACATTCAATCCTAAAGTTCAAAAGATTGACAGGCAGATGAGGGAAAAGCTGGCAATGCCCGAGCTTAGAAGAAAAAGGCTAAGACAGCTATTGGATATGGTTCCGGTCGTCAAGACAATTGAGGTTCACAGCGGGTTGACAGGTCTGATTGCAGAAAAGACAGTCATTGCCGATGATGAGCATGTAGACCAGTTTGAGGCCATGTGGATTTCAAGCCTGTGTGACAGTACAGAAAAGGGAAAGCCGGACATTGAATTGGTTGACATGACTTCCAGATTCAGAACAATCAACGACATCATGGAAGTTACCACAAAGCCGATTATTTTTGATGGGGATACTGGTGGAATTGCAGAGCATTTTGTCTATACAGTAAGGTCTCTTGAGAGAATGGGTGTTTCAGCAGTCATCATTGAGGATAAGATTGGTTTGAAGAAAAATTCACTGTTCGGAACAGAAGTTGAGCAGACCCAGGATGATATCGAGAACTTCTGCGAAAAGATTGCAGCAGGTAAAAACGCACAGCTGTCAGATGACTTTATGATTATTGCAAGAATTGAAAGCCTAATTTTGGAGCAAGGAATGGATGATGCGCTTAAAAGGGCATTCGCATTCAGGGATGCCGGTGCAGATGGAATAATGATACACAGCAGAAGAAAGGAACCGGATGAAATACTTGAATTCTGTGACAAATTCAGACAGCATGACAAAGAAACTCCAATTGTGGTTGTTCCATCTTCATTCAATACCATAACTGAAGATGAACTCCGGGCACATGGTGTCAATATAGTCATTTATGCCAATCAGTTGTTAAGGGCAGCTTTCCCGGCAATGCAAAATGCTGCAAAATCAATTTTAAAATATCACCGGGCGCATGAAATAGATGAGGAATTACTGTCCATCAAAGATATTATAACATTAATTGATGAATTATAAAAGAGATAGATCATGTCTAGATATGCAATTTTATCGGATATTCATGGAAACTTATTTGCACTAACAGAAGTAATCAATGATTTAAATGACCAGAATATTGATTCGATTATTCTTTTGGGCGATTTGATAGATTACGGAATGCAATCGAATGAAGTGATAGAATATGTTAAAGATAATTTTTCGCAAAAAATAATCTGCAATATCTGGGGAAATCATGAAAAAGCTATTTTAACTAAAGATTTCAGTCATTTTTCAAGCAAAAGAGGTGTTGATTCTGCGAAATTCACCGAATCCCAATTAACTTCAGAATCTAAAGAATATCTGGAAAAGGAATTAAACCATGAGGGGAAATATGAATTTGAAATAGATAACAAAAAAGTATTGGCGGTTCATGGTTCTTTAAATGACTTTTATTGGAAGGCAATTTTTCCGGATAACTTAAATGGGAATTATTTGGATTATGATATTGTCCTGTCTGGCCATTCTCATTATCCTCACGTTTTTCAACATTTTTATGAAGCGGATAATCCTGACATGAGGAATAAGAAATCTGTTTTGTTTGTTAATCCTGGTTCTGTTGGTCAGCCTAGAAACCATAATCCGAATGCGCAATATGCAATTCTTGATATGGATTCTATGGGTGTTGAACTGAAGTCTGTTAAATATCCTAAAGACAGAGCCATGGCTTTGTATGATGGTAGCGTTGATGATTTTTATCGTTTAAGATTAGATAATGGAATATAAAAAGAGGGTTTTAGTTATGAAGGTTTTATATGTTATTAGTGGTGTCACCGGCATGACAGGTAATGAGCTGGTAAGACAGCTCCTGAACCAGAATGAAGATGAAGTTAAAGTCATAGGTTTTGACAATTTTTATGCTTCGTCAATCGATACTGTTGCTGACTGTTTGGATGATGAACGCTTTGATTTTTATGAATATGACTTGAACAACAAAGAAGAGATGGATGCAATCAAATCATTGGTAATTGATTTGAAAGATGGTTTTGATGAAGTTTGTTATATTAATTGTGCTGCTGTTGTTCACACAGAGCATTTTTACAAGGTTTATGAAACTTATGAAACCAATGTGGTCAGCATGAACGATTTTCTAACACAGGCAATTGATGTTGGTGCTGAAAAATACATTAACTGTTCCACTTCCGAAATCTATTCCATGAACTCCTGGAATGAGGATGGCGGAGTACGTGAATCTGATTTTATTACTATGGCTGATGCTGAACACAGTCAAAGAACAAGTTATGCAACAGGAAAGCTTTTAACTGAGTTTTTCATGAAGGATGCTGTGGATAACGGTAAGATTAAAGGTTGTTCTATTCGTTTTGCAAATGTCTACAGTAAAAATGAAAAACTGCCTAAACACATCATACCTCATATAATAAACAGTTTTAAAAACGATGGTGAAGTTACATTGCTTGAAAATTCCAAAAAGAACTGCCGGACTTTTTTAAATAATTATGACAGTTGCAGTGCGGTACTGGCATTGGCTAAAACAGATTCCGCTTTGGACGGTACAATTTACAATGTAGCGACAGATGAGGAAATATCAATCCTTGATTTAACTAAACTGATTGCCGGAAAAATGGGAATTGATAATCCGGTTATCAAGTTTGAAGGCTATCGCGAATCTGATCCTGAACGCAGATTATTGTCAACTGAGAAAATACGTTCCAGAACCAATTGGGAACCGGTCATGGATTTGGATAAAGGTTTGGATGAATGTGTTGAAAATTACCTTGATTTAGGTGAATAGATTTGAAAATAGTAATTATCACAGTAGCGGGAATATCAAGCAGATTTAACAGAGATGTTCCAGAAGAAAATAAGATATTGAAGTGCTTGTATTTTGAGGAAAATCCTAAAGATACTCTACTTTATCATATGCTTGAAAAAGTAGATTTTTCAGATAGGATTGTTGTTGTAGGAGGATATAAATATGATGATCTGGTTGATTATATCAGCAATAACATCCCAAAAAATTTACAGGATAAAATCATAACAGTTTACAATGACCATTTCAGTGATTTGAGTTCCGGTTACAGTTTATATCTTGGTATTAGAGAAGCCTTGGATAATTTCACAGATATTGATGAAATGTTGTTTGTTGAAGGGGATTTGGATATCGACAATGAATCATTCAATAAAGTCATATCCTGTGATAAGAACGTTTTAACATTTAATCATGAGCCAATCTACTCAAACAAGGCGGTTGTCTTATATCAGAATGAAAATGATGAATATCATTACTTATTTAATAGCGATCATGGAATGTTGTCATTGAGGGAGCCTTTCAAGGCCATTTTCAATTCCGGCCAGACTTGGAAATTCAATGACATGGAATTACTTAAAATGGCTAATGATAATTTCTATGAAAACTTGATTGATGACACTAATCTTGGCATAATACAAAAATACTTTGATTTGCTGGAAGATAGTTGTGATATTGAGATTATCGGTTTGAAACGTTGGGTAAACTGCAATACCCGTGATGATTATAAATTAATTAAAAGTTACTGGAGAGAATAAAAAATGAAGACATTAGATGAAAGATTATCAGTTGTTGAAAAACATGTAAAAGATGATGAGATTACTATTATGATTATAGGTTTGGGTAGTGTTGGAACCTACTTGTTGGACTTTTTGGTAAGTAAAAACGATCCGGCAATAAAATTGGTCGTTGTTGGAAGAAACCATGATAAAATGCAGTCCGATGTTAATATTGTTCGTGTTGCAAGTCTTATCCGTGAATTGAACAAATCACAAATATTAATTGAATCAGGTGTTGATTTGAATGACATTAATGCAATTGAAAAAGCAGTAAGCAAATACAGTCCTGATTTTATTGTTAATTCCAGCAGAGCTTATCCTGGACTTAAATACGGCAGTATTTCATGGAGTAATGTAAGGGCATATGGTATTTGGACTCCATTGTCAATTAAATTCACCAAAAATATAATGGAAGCTTGTGATAAGGCCGATACTGATGCAGTAGTCATTAACACTTCTTATTCTGATGCTGTTATTCCATGGTTAAAAAGTGCAGGCAAGGCTTATCCTGACTTTGGAAGCGGTAACCTGAACCATTTGATTCCTAGAATGAAGTTTGCAGTAGCAGACATTCTTGGAGTGGATGATTTTTGGAATGTTGACTTTAACTTTGCCGCTGCACACTTCCATGACGTATGCATAAGCAAAGAAGGACAAACCGAAGGAGTTGATTTGCCGCTTAAAATTTACTACAGGGGCGAAGAAAAGGACATTCCTCATGATGATATCTTTAAAGCATGTTCCATCAGCATGCCTGTTGACCAAAAAAGGAATATGATGAATGCATCCAGTAATTATCGCATTATCAGTGCAGTTATTGATGCAATACGTACAGGCGAAAACCAAAAGGTATTTGCTCCGGGTGTATTCGGACACATCGGAGGATATCCTGTTATCATTGGTTATAAAGATGGTAAGATTTCTGCCTGGATTGACGAATCAGTTTTCACCTTTGAGGAAATGGATAAGGCAAACCGTGAATCCTTGGCATTGGATGGTGTTGAAGACATTAAAGATGGAAAACTTTATTATACTGATGATTTAATCAGAAAAGTGAAAGACGCTTTCGGTGAGGATTTGCCAAAAGAAGTGGCATATGATGACATTGAAAAGACTGCAGAGTTCTTAATTGAAAAAATCATTACTCCACAATTAGACAAATAAAGGAATTATATAATGAAAGTTGAAGATTTCGTTAATGTTTTAGATTGTGATTTTTATACAGGAGTTCCGGATTCTCAAATTAAGGCATTATGCAATTATTTGATGAATATTTATGGAATTGATGAAAAACATCACTTGATTGCTGCAAATGAGGGCAATTGTGTAGCACTTGCTGCTGGATATCATTTGGCAACAGGCAAAGTGCCGGTTGTTTATATGCAGAATAGTGGTGAAGGCAATATCATCAATCCTGTTGCTTCTTTGTTGAATGATAATGTTTATGCTATTCCATGCATTTTTGTCATTGGCTGGAGAGGACAGCCTGGAGTTCATGATGAACCTCAACATATCTATCAGGGACAAATCACATGTGAGCTGCTTGATTTGATGGCTATTGAGAATTTTTTCATTGATAAGGACACTACTGTTGATGAATTGGCAGAAATCATGTCCAATTATAATGATGTTCTTCAATCAGGCAGGTGTGTTGCTTTTGTAATCGGCAAAGGTGCTTTAACTTATGATGAAAAAGTTGAATATGATAATGATAATGAGATGGTTCGTGAAGAAATCATAGCACACATTGTCAATGTCACCGGCGATAATCCGATTGTTTCTACAACAGGTAAGGCAAGCCGGGAATTGTTTGAGATAAGAGAAGCCAATAATCAGTCTCATAAGTATGATTTTTTAACTGTGGGTTCCATGGGTCATACCTCTTCCATTGCATTGGGTGTTGCAATCAACAAGCCTGATAGAAAGGTTTGGTGCATTGACGGTGACGGATCAGCATTGATGCATATGGGGTCATTGGCCGTTGTAGGTGATGTCAGCCCGGATAATCTGGTTCATATTGTTATCAATAATGGAGCTCATGAGACTGTAGGTGGAATGCCGACTGTTGCAGGCAATATGGATTTAGTTAAGATAGCTGAAGCCTGCGGTTATTCTTATGCAGTATCGGTTGATGGTTTTGATGATTTGGATAAGGAACTGGATAAAGTTAAAAATATGGATAAACTTTCCTTTATTGAGGTTTTATGTTCAATTGGAGCCCGTGATGATTTGGGAAGGCCAACCACAACAGCGTTGGAAAACAAAGAAAATTTTATGAACTTCCTTCATAACGAATAAATAGTGATACTGTGAAACTTAAGAAATATGATGATGAAACTTTAAAACACATTCATGACGTTGAATTGATGATTTTAAAGGATTTTATCAAGTTTTGTGAAGAAAATGACCTTACCTATTTCATGTATGCCGGTTCTCTGTTGGGTGCTATAAGGCATAAGGGCTTTATTCCATGGGATGATGATTTGGATGTTGTGATGTTGAGAGATGAATTTGAAAAATTCAAAAGACTTTATTCATCTAATGAGAAATACGAATTGTTGTCTATCGAATCAGAAGAGAATTATCCTTATCTTTTTGTCAAATTAACACTTAAAAATACTCGATTTGAGGAGGAATGGGCATCTCAGCTTGAATTTGATATAGGATTTAATATTGATGTTTTCGTTCTTGATGATTTGGCTGAAGGCAAATATAAACGCTATTACCAGATAATGAGGTCATTTTTATATAACCGTTTCATGATAACCTCAAAAATTAGATTGAATGATATTTCATTTGTTTCGAAAGTTGTTTCACATTCAATGTATCATATATTAAATTTTTTTAAGGCAAATCCAGCTAAATTAAATAAGAAATGTTTAAATTTCTTGAGGAAGTATTCCGATGCAAACGCTAAAAATGTATTTGATATTTCAGCAAACGCCAATGAATATCCTTTGATTTATGATAAAAGTGATTTTAAGGAAGTTGAAAAAGTAAAATTTGAGGATATTTATGTTAATGTTCCTAAAAATTATGATAATATATTGACTGAGTTGTATGGGGATTATATGGAGTTGCCTCCGGAAGAAAAGAGATATAATCATCCTATTGACTATATTGACTTTGGCGAATATTAACTGATTGCTATTTTTTGAAGTAATATTTTTATTACATAAATTTCTAAAATAATACTATATAATATAATAAAGAAGATGGGAATAATATGGCAGACAAAAACGAATGGGGAAGCAACCTTTCATTCATCCTGGCAATGATTGGTTCGGCAGTTGGTCTTGGAAACATTTGGAGATATCCATATGTGCTCTACTCCAATGGTGGGGGAGCATTCTACATACCGTATATAGTTGCAATTCTGGTTATGGGAATACCGTTCCTGATTCTGGAGTATGGCGTCGGATACAATTTCAAGTCATCATTTGCAAAGGCGATTAGAAAGATAGACCCAAAATTTGAATATCTTGGATGGCTTTTGCCTGTTGCTGTATTCATGATTATGATTTATTACTCAGCCATTATGGGCTGGGATGGAATCTACATTGTCCTGAGCTTTTTTAAGGGATGGGGAGCTGACCCTAATGCGTTTTTCACAACAACCCTTTTGCAGTCTTCAGACTCCTACACCACACTGACCAGCTTCATTCCACTTATAGCTGTTGCAATGCTTGCGGGATGGTTCATCATTTGGTTCATTTCACACAGGGACCTTGAAAAAGGTTTGGGCAGGATTTCAAGGATTTTGGTTCCTTTATTATTTGTGATAATGGTTGTCATTGTCGGATTTTCACTTACACTTCCCGGTGCGTCAGTGGGACTTGCCGAGCTCTTCAATCCCGACTGGTCACTTTTGAGCCATTTTGAGATATGGATGGCGGCATTCGGTCAAATCGTATTTTCCCTGAGTCTTGGAATGTCAATAGCATTTACCTATGCAAGCTATACCCGGGACGATGCCGATTTAATCACAAACACAATTTCAATAGCCCTTGCAAATTCCCTTTTTGAAAACTTCGCAGCCCTGGGTGTCTTTTCAATTCTCGGCTATATGTCAGTCCAGTCAGGAACTGCAGTTTCAGAGCTTGTAACTCAGGGAACAGGACTGGTGTTTATTGTATATCCTACAGTATTCAACGTGCTGGGTCAGTGGGCATACGTTCTTGGACCTTTGTTTTTCATCACAGTTTATCTTGCAGGTCTTACTAGCATCCTTTCAACAGTCGAACCATTGTCATTTTCAATCCAAAACAAGTTCGGCTTTACAAGAAGCAAGACAATGACAATACTGTGCATTGTCGGTGCATCCATATCAATGATTTATGCCACATCATACGGCGGTTCGCTTCTAGGATATGTTGACACATTCATCAACCAGATCGCGCTCCTGTTTGGTGTGATTGTTGAATGCATTGTGTTTGCTTGGGTGTTCAAGGCCGAAAGGCTGGTTGACTTTTTAAATTCTAGAAGTAAAACAATCAAGCTTGGAAAGTGGTGGATTGTAATAGTCAAGTATGTTCTTCCAATTTTCATCTCAATTGTATGGATTGGCGGCATGATTGATGTGGTGAACAACTCTTCAATCCATCAGCTGAA
>CADAOO010000026.1 GCA_902789505.1 uncultured Methanobrevibacter sp.
TAATATTGAAGACATCGCAGCATTCGTAGCTGCATGGTTAAAAATCTCAAAAGGTTACGGAATCAAAATCGTAAACCCATGTGGAAGTGAAGCATGGGGATGGGGTATGAACGTACACGGTGTAAATGATAAAGCACCATACTTCGACGTAACTTCCAAAGAAGTTATCGTTGCACTCGCAAAAGCTAACGAAATGTTAAACTTACCTCACTCTATTCACATTCACCCTAACGATTTAGGACACCCTGGTAACGTACCAACCACTATTGAAACTATGGATTCTGTTAAAGATGTTAAAAAAGGATCCAAAGCTGCTGAAATCAGAGATCAAGTTATGCACGTTTGCCACTTACAATTCCACTCTTACACTGGTAACAGTTGGAAAGATGCAGGTTCCGGTGCTGAAGAAGTTGCTAAATACATTAACAAAAACGATCACATCACCTGTGACGTAGGTCAAGTAACTTTAGATGAAACCACTACAATGACTGCAGACGCTCCTATGGAATACGACTTGTTCAAATTATCTGGTCTTAAATGGACCAACAAGGATATTGAATGTGAAACCGCAGCTGGTATTATTCCATGTATTTACTCTGGTAAAAACCCTGTTAACACCTTACAATGGGCTATCGGTTTAGAATTGTTCTTACACATTGATGACCCTTGGAAAGTATGTTTAACTACTGACCACCCTAACGCAGGTCCATACACCAGATATCCTAGAATCATCTCCTGGTTGATGAGTAACCAAAGAAGAATGGAAATGATTGAAAACAGAGAAGTACACAAATGGGCAGAAAAAAGAACTACCCTTGCAACTCTCGACAGAGAATACGATTTCTACGATATTGCAACTATTTCAAGAGCTGCTCCTGCTAGAATCTACGGATTCACAGACAGAGGTGCACTTACTCCTGGATACAGAGCAGACATTGCTGTATATGACATAAATCCTAATGATATTGACCCATCAAGAGAAGCTGCTGCAATTGAAGAAGGTTTCAACGTAGCTGAATACACTATTAAAGATGGTCAAATCTTAGTCAAAGACAAAGAAATCGTTAAAGTTAAAGAAAGTCAAAACATTTGGGTTAACGTAAAAGGATGGGAACAAAACGAACAAAAAGTTATCAACAACATTATGCCATTCTTTACTCAATACTACTCAGTTAAATGGGAAAACTACCCAGTACACGACCACTATGTATCTAACCCAATTAGAGTAGACGTTGATGGTAAATAGGGGTGTTTAATTTGAAAACAATTACATTTGATCAAATCAAAACTTCATCAATCGCATTAGAATTTGATGAATTAATTCCTGATGAAATTTATTTGGAAACTCAAGATTCCCAATCACTGACTTCTTCGACATCACTGTAGAAGGAGAAGCTGACAGTCCTGCTGACGTTGAAATGATTCTCAACGGAGACTTAAACAGGGTAAAATACATCGGTTGTAAAATGAGTGCTGGAAACATCATCTGTAACAGCAGTGTAGATTTACACGTTGGTGCAGAAATGTCTGGTGGATCCATTCTCGTTAAAGGTGATGCTGCTGCTCACGCAGGAAGAGAAATGTCTGGCGGATACCTTGAAATTGAAGGTAATACCAAAGAATTCACCGGTGCTTCTTACATTGGTGAATGGAGAGGTATGACCGGAGGACAAATTGTTGTTGGCGGTAACGCTGGAAAACAATGTGGTGAATGTTTAACCGGTGGTAGAATCCACGTTAAAGGTGACTGTGATATCTTGGCTGGTATTCACATGACCAAAGGTATCATCGAAATCGACGGTAACGTAAACCGTTGGCCTGGTGGACAAATGAAAAACGGTAACATTGTCATTCACGGATTCCTCGGAAGATTACTCGAAGGATTTGTCCTTGATGGTATTGTAGTTGATCCTGAAGTTGACGGTGTCACTTTCGAAGGTAAATATATTAAATACACTGGAGATATTGGTCTCAACGGTAAAGGTAACTTATACCTCGACGCTGAAGCAAACAAAGAAAAATTAGCTTCATACGGAGAACTTGACGACGAATATACTTCAATCAGAGAATATAGGAATTTATAATTCCTACTTTCTTTTTTCTTTTTTTAAATTAACAAGGCGATAAAATGGTAAAAGAAGTTCAGATGACCTTTGATGAAGCGGTGGAATATATCAGAAATAATGTCCATGTTACAGATATTCTGGAAGTTTCCTATAACCGTATTTTTGCCCCTGGTGAAGTATTGGGGATAACTGAAGAAGATGAAGAAACAGGCGAAGGTCTTAGAGTAGCTATGCAATTAAACGGTGAAATTTTAAATCAGTCTATCGAGATTGATTTCAAGAATCTTGAAGAAGACCTGATTGAAATGCGCCACATTCATGATGATGAAGAATTGATTATTGAAATTCTTTAAACTCTCTTTTTTTATATTTGATTTTAATTTCGGATTTTCCACGGAAAATCTATTTTGTTTTATATTATACGAACAACTTTATATAGTAGGAGATATAATTAATGATATTGTGGAGCTGGTAACATGAAAGAATTAGAGTTAACAACAAAAGAAGCGGTAAAGTATCTGAAGGAAAAAGTCAAAATCCATGATGTTTTAGAGATGTCCTACAATAGAATTTTTGCGGAAGGTGAGGTTCTGAACATGGATTTTTCCGAATACTTTGGAAAACCTGGTTTCAAAATGCTCATTTCACTTGATGAAAGTGAATTGGGAGCCACCGTTGAAATAGATGTCTATGAAGTTGAAGACGATATAATCGAATTTGTTCACAGACCTAGAGACGGTGAAGAAGTGGATGTAACTGTAATTTGATTACAGTCTATCCATATTTTCAAAAGGAATTAATTTTTCAATGGCTTTGACTTCAATGTCAACGCCTTTTTCTTTAATTGCACCTATGGAGTTAAGGCCCCCTCCTGCAATAACGCCAAAGTTGTAGTTGTCAACTTTTGCATTGTAAACAAGTTCTCTTGGCTTTCCGATTTTATAAATGGAAAATCCGATGTTATTCAGGATATCCAGCAGATAAACTGCATAGTCACGTGAAATGTATGGAATTTCCTTTACGCTGGCAAGTATCTTGTTCGGACCGATGTTTCTGCTTATTGAAGTCAGATTTTTTGATAGGAATATCTTGTGAGGGTCTACTGTAGTGCCGTTATAGGATATGAGATCAATAAAGAGGGGAGGTTCGGTCAGCTCCAGAAGTCCCCCGTATTTTGGTGTGCTTTTTATTCCGTTGTTGATTAAAAGCCCGTCAATGCTTAGGCTGCATATTGTGGCTATTCCGATTTTTTCATCATCATCCGGATGTTCGATTAGTTTATAGTAAGGGTTTATGTATTTCGGATTGCTGTTGTAGATTTCCTCCATAATTGACATTGCATCATCGATATCCCGTTTATGTACATATGAAACGTTTGCTATGATGTCTCCTTTTCTTTTTTCGACATCAAAGTTAACCTGCTGGATTAAATTCCAGGATTTTGAAAGTAAAAATGGGAGTTTTGCATTATTGCTTTCTTTTGGCGAATTCAAACCATGATTTATGGTTGAAGTGATTGGAGATAATGTTTTGAAGTCCCTTATCTCTTCAGCTATTTTTATGTCAATTTCATGACCCATTTCTTTAAGTGCACAGAATGGGGTTATGCCTCCGATTATTGCCATTCCAACCATTCCGTCAGGAACAGGCAATCCTAAAATATCTTTTCCTTCTTCTGAAAGAGCTATCACTCCGCCGATTCCGATATGATTTAATTTATTGATGATGTCAGCTGTTTTCTGTCTGCTGATTCCTGGCAGCAGTCTGAAGTTTGCAGGTATGATTCCGTTACCTTTGGTAATTACATCACAAACGGATGTCAGATTGGAACTTGAAAAGGCATCAAGTGGTGTTATGGATGTCTTCTTGTAGGATATCAGTTCTGTAAACTTGACCGGACATGAATCCTCAATTTTTAAAAGTCCTCCATATTGCGGTTGTGTGGATATTCCTTCATTTAAAAGTATTCCGTCGATTGTTGTTCCGCATAATGTTGTCACTTCAATTTCGTTCCTCTTTCCAACCCTGTTTAAATTAACGTAAGGGCTTACAGAAAGACCACTTTCAAAAATACTTTTGAGTATATCAACTGATTCTTCGTTATAAATGGTTGATGTATTGACAACCACATTTCCGCTTTGGTTCATGTAGTTGAAGTCAGTCAAATAAATCATTTCTTCAAATTTTGAGTGGATGAAATCAACCTGGTCATAGATCAGTCCCTTCTCCAGTTTTTCACGGCCGAGGGCTGTAATCTGCCTTCCGGAATATCCCATTCTCTCGGTGTATCCCTTTTCATCCAATATCTGCATGTGATATCTGACTGCACGTTCCCCTAAATTAAAGCCCTTGTTTTTCAGTTCATCAGCTATTAATTTTGAACCTGTCGGCTTGTTTTGCGCGCTCAATATCCTTAAAATTTCAATCATTCGGTGTTCAGATTCTGACATAAAAACTCCTTCATCAAGTAAATTTAGTCATAATTAACGGATTAGTTATGATTAAATTTAAAAAATAAAAAATAATATTTAGATTTAGATATCTAAATATTTTCTTTGTTCGTATCCGAATACCTGTACACGGTATTCGTCCCATTCCTGATATTTGAGCTCGAGGAATTTTTCTGAAATGTGGTCTCCTAAGGCTCCCAATATGAGTGGGTCTTCTTCAAGGGAGTGGTAAGCTTCCCATAAACTGGACGGCAATACTTTGATGCCTCTTGCATCCCTTTCCTCTTCGGTCATGGTATAGATGTTTTCTTCGATAGGGTCTCCAGGATCTATCTTGTTTTGAATACCGTCGACACCAGCCTCCAGCATCACTGCAAATGCAAGATATGGGTTACATGCTGGGTCAGGGGATCTGTATTCAATACGGGTTGCTTTTCCACGGGCTGCAGGAACTCTAATTAAAGCAGATCTGTTTTTAAGACCGTATGCTCTGTATACTGGAGCTTCATAACCTGGCACTAAACGTTTGTATGAGTTTACAATAGGGTTGGTGATTGCAGTTACTGCAGGAGCGTGCTTAAGCAGTCCTCCCATAAAGTGGAGAGCATCTTTTGACAATCCGGTTTCTGAATTTGGATCTGAGAACAGGTTTTTGTCGCCTTTGAATACTGACTGGTGACAGTGCATACCACTTCCGTTCACGCCGAAGAATGGTTTTGGCATGAAGGTTACTCTGTAGTCCATCTGGTCAAATGTAGCCATATTGTCTACAATAGCTTTGATAGCCTGTTTGAATGTGATTACTGCATCAGCAGTTTTTAATGCGTCTTTGAATTTAAATGCAATTTCGTTTTGACCCGGTGCTACTTCGTGGTGGGAAGCTTCTACTTCAAAGTCAAGTTCTTCAAGATTTAAGGTCAATTCTCTTCTGAAGTCAGGTCCTTTGTCTAGAGGTTCCACATCAAAGTAACCTGCTTCATCGTAAGGCATTGGATATCCGTTTTCGTCAATGTCCACGATAAAGAATTCCGGTTCCGGACCGATGTTGTATTGCAATCCCATTTTTCCTATTTTTGCAAGGGATTTTTTGAGCACGCTTCTTGGGTCTCCCATAAATGGTTCTTTTTCAGGAGTCCATACGTCACAAATGAATCTGCATACTGCAGACTCTTCAGGTCTCCATGATAATCTTGAGTAGGTATTTATATCCGGTTTTAAAACAAGATCACTTTCATTAATTCCAACGAATCCTGCTATTGAAGATCCGTCAAATAACATTCCTTCATTAAATAGTTCATCTATATCTTCTTTATTGAACGGAATAACAATATTTTTTACAGTACCGTTGATATCAACAAATTGTAAACGGATAAATTTAATATTGTCCTCCACCATCTGTTCAACTATTCTTTCCATTTTTTCTTCGTTAATGTCACTCATAGAATCAAGCTCCAATATTTGGATAATATTGAGTTTTAAAAAGTAGTCGGAATATACCTTCCTACCTTGGAAATATATTTCCACCTCATCGTATATAAATGTTTTTAAAAAATAGTTATATAATTTTAATATGTGCTTTTGGATATATTAATGTATAAGATTATTTTTTTTTAATAAAAATAATAGTATTAAATCTAAATTTTTATATTATTTTGTTCAATTTAGTATAAAAAATGAATAAAAAGTTTATTCACTGTTTAGTTTTTCAGATGTCATTGAATCGGACAGGAATCAGAAGTGGTCAAATTCGCTTCCAAAGTATTCATGGACCTTAACGAGTTCTTCCGGAATGTCCAGCATTTGAGTACAAAACGGAATGCATTCTCCGCATTGGATGCAGCTGTCGGCTCTTGAATCATCATCGATTAATGTGAAATATTGCATTGCACTGGCCTTGGGGTCATTCATCATATGGGCAATGTTGTATTCGGTCAGGCAGTTTATAATGTCCACGCCGTGGGGGCATGGCATGCAGTAGCCGCATCTTGTACATTTGTTTCCTAAAAATGACCTGTATTCCCTTGCAACTTCCCTGATAACTTCCTGGTCATGGGCACTGATTTCATCAGGTTTTGAAGCTATTTCGACATTCTGCTTGACCTGTTCGAGGCTTGTCATGCCGCTTAACACACAGTCGACATCATCCCTGTTCCACAGATACTGTAGTGCCCACTCTACAGGTGTTCTTTTGACTTCTGCAGTATTCCAGATATCCTGAACAGATGGAGGGATATTTTGTACAAGCCTTCCTCCTCTGAGAGGTTCCATAATCATGCTTCCAACATTTACCTGTTTGAGATAGTCAAGTCCCATAACTCCTGACTGGTAATATTCGTCAAGGTAGTTCATTTGGGTCAGGACAACTTCCCATTTTGGATACTCGTCAAGAATTTCGATTAGGTAATCCACTTCGATGTGGGATGAAAATCCAACATGCCTTACCTTGCCGCTTGAAAGGCAATCGTCGAGAAAATCCAAAGCACCCAAATCGTTCACCTTGTTCCAGTCAGGAACAGTAAGTGAATGAAGCAGATATATGTCTATATAATCGGTTTGAAGCTTTTCAAGTTGCTCGTCAAGATAGTAGCTGAAGTCCTCCTTTTTTTCAATGGCCCATGAAGGTGATTTTGTACATATCAGGACATCGTCCCTGTAGCTGTTTTCATTTAAGAATTTGCCCAAAAATCTTTCGCTGTTTCCGCTGCCTTCCAATGTGTCGCTGTGGTATGGATAAGCGGTATCAATCAGGTTGATTCCATTTTCTATTCCATAGGTTAACATTTCGGACGCTTCATCTTCAATAATCTGATCGTTAGAACCTTTTGTCGGAAGTCTCATAGTTCCAAAACCAAGCCTTGAAACTTCCAGGCCTGTTTTTCCAAGTGTATTGTATAACATCTTCAAATCCTCAATAGCTTAACATGATTATTTTGATTTGCAGAATATAAAATAGTTATGATTTGAAAAAAGTCTAATTAAAAAATAGTTTAGATGGAAATTCCTGGGATTTAGGATGCCGGGGGCGGGATTCGAACCCGCGATCTCACGGTATCCCAGGAATAAGCTAGAGCACTGCTTTATTACCCTATGAGCCGTGCGCTCTAACCAGCTGAGCCACCCCGGCATCTAACAATTATATATTATTTTATCATAACATTTAAAGTTTTTGTTTTTTGGCTATTTTTTCGAATTTTTTTAAAAAAACATTATATTTAAAAACTCCTAAAAGAATATATCTTATTATAATAATTTTCATACAGTGATTTTTATGAGTAAAGTTAAAGATATGGCATTGGCACCTGAGGGTGTTAGAAAGATTGAATGGGTTCAAAAGCACATGCCTGTTTTGGAATCCATTAAAAAGGAATATGAAGAAACTCAACCTTTCAAAGGAATTACTATCGGTTCATGCTTACATTTGGAGCCTAAAACCATCAATTTAGGTTTGACTTTAATGGCCGGTGGGGCTGAAGTCGCAATGACCGGATGCAATCCATTATCCACCCATGACGATGCAGTTGCCGGTGCAGCCGATTTAGGCTTAAACGTTTACGGCTGGAGAGAACAGGATGATGAGGAATACTATCAAACCATCAACATGGTTTTAGACCACAAACCCGACATAATCATCGATGACGGAGCGGACATGATTATGGTTCTCCACAATGAAAGGAAAGAATTGCTGTCCCATATCGAGGGGGCATGTGAAGAAACCACAACAGGTGTGCACAGACTGCAGGCAATGCATGCTGACGGGGCATTAAAATTCCCGGTAATCGCCGTTAACGACGCATACACCAAATACCTTTTCGACAACAGATACGGAACCGGACAATCCAGCTTTGATGCAATCATGGGAACAACCAATATGGTGATTGCCGGAAAAACCGTAACAGTCTGCGGATACGGATGGTGTGGAAGAGGACTTGCACTCCGTGCAGCAGGTTTGGGTGCAGATGTCATTGTCACTGAAGTTGATCCGATTCGCGCTTTGGAAGCAAGAATGGACGGATACAGGGTAATGACAATTCGTGAAGCTGTAAAACAGTCAGACTTAATCATTACTGTAACAGGTAATGCAGACATCATCTCAGGCGATGACTTCAAATACATGAAGGACGGATGTATGCTTGCAAACTCAGGACACTTCAATGTGGAAATCAACAGGCCGGATCTTGAAGCAATTTCAACCGGAGTTAAAGAGGTGCGTGAAAGTATTGAAGAGTTCACCACCAAGGACGGACGTAAAATCTACTTGTTGGCTGACGGCCGTTTGGTTAACCTTTCCGCTGCACGCGGACAGGGACACCCTGCAGAAATCATGGACATGAGCTTTGCAGTACAGGCATTATCCGCAAAATACATTCTCGAAAACGATTTGCCTGTCGGAGTAACCAAGGCACCTGATGAAATCGACTACACCGTAGCAAGCATGAAACTGGATGCTATGGGCATTGAGATCGACTCATTGACTGATAAGCAAAAGGCTTACATGGCAAACTGGCAGGAAGGAACATAATATTCCTTCAATTTCTTATTTTTTTCATGTCCTATTTCAGATATATCGATAATGGCGATGGACCAACCAAGCTGTTCATTGGTGGGGTTCACGGAAATGAAGGTGAGACATCCCTGAAGTTCATTAAAAGAATCAATGATGATGACCTCTCGTCAGGACAGTTCTATTTTTATAATTTTGACAGGACTCCCTACATCTCAACAATCAGAAAGGAGTACTATGAGTCAGATTTGGGCTTAAAGATATTGGATTTGATAGAATACTTCGAACCTGACTTTTACACGGAACTTCACTGCTATGACCTTAAAAATTACGATAAGCTGACCTCGATGGAGCGATACAAAAAGACTGGAATTCCACCATTGATTAAACTCGGCAACCATGTTCTGGTGTCATCGGTATCTCCATTAATCAGAATGACCTATTTTTCAACAGATACAGTCTGTAAAACTCTGGAGTTTCCCTGTTATGAGAAATTGAATCCTGAAGTTGTTGAAAAGTATGGTTTTAACAAGAATTTGGCTATTGAAACCTATGAAAAGCTTTTGAAACTGATTTTAAGGTCTCCTTCAAGACAGTATTTTGAAAGCGAAATGATGAAGGATTATTCCCCTCAGGTCAATCTGGCCATTCAGTATGCAAAAAAGGTTTTCGGTGAAGATTTTCCGCCTTATTAGCCTGGTTTTGTAAAGAAGATTTATTTTTAATGCATACATTTTAAATTAATATTCATTTTTTTAAAGATTGTTGGCCTAACTGATCATTGCCGTTGAATCATATCCATTATTTTGAACAAAAGTTCGTCAAAACTTGGATGAATCAGATTATAACTTTGTTATTTATTTTAATTGTTCATATTAAATTATAATAATAATACAAAATTAGTATTTTTTCTTATAATATTCCAATATCATGAAATTTTTAATAATTTTATTGTCAAACTGTATACTTTATATACTATGAATGTCAATTTATCATTACTATTAAGAAAATTAATAGTTTAGGTGATAATAATGGATAACAAACAATTAGGTATTATAGGAGCTATAATTATAATTATCGTGATTATAATTTGTGCATTTGCATTTTTGGGAGGAAACCATAACACTCCCGCAAATACTGTAAATAATGCGAGTAATGATTCTGTGACGACGAACGTGAATAGTACTGCTTCAGCAGGTAACTATCAATTGCAGATCAACACCACTGGAAAATGGAGATTGGACTTAACTGTCGATGGAAAATATTCTTCTAATGAAGGTCAGGGATCTAAAACAATAGATTTAGGCACTACATTGGGTTATGCCAGTGTTACTGTCAATCAGGACGGAGGACCGACAAATGTTTATCTGCTTAAGGATGGTAAGGTAATCGATGAGGGAAGTTCAAACAGTGCTGGTAAGGAAACAATCTATTTCTACTATCAGTCTAAATAGGAAGAGATAATCTTCCTTTTTCTTTTTTTTATGATTTAACTAATAATTTTTCATCTAAAACCATGCATCAAGGCTGCCCTGGGATGATTTTAGGTTTTTGAGTTTATCGGACGCTTTCATCACACGGTCTTCGGAAAATCCGTGTTCGTAGCATAAAAATTCAATGAGCTTGTCCTGTTTTGGGTTTTCCCATTTTATTTTATAGTCTGTATTTACGTTATGGTTGAGGAAAATCTCACGAACCTCATCCAGATTATGGGTTGATTCCTTTTGGAGTTCAGCTATTTTTTCTTTCAGCTGTCCTTTGTGAGCTAACTTTAAGGCGGTTTTTGCACCCACTCCCTTAAGCCCCTCACAGAAGTCGGTTCCAATAAGTATTCCCATGTCAACCAGCTCTTCGCGGGTGATGTCAAGCTCCCTTAGGACTTTATCCAGTTCATAGAATTCCAGGTTTCCAAGGTTTGAGCTGACGGCAAGGTTTCTGACAACCCTTTTGGCTCCAAATAAAAGGCAGTCATAATCCTGTGAAGCCACGGCATATGCATCCCCCTTTGAAACAAGATATGCTGCCTGAGCTTCGCCTTCCCCTTTGGCTTCGACATATGGAATTCCCATCAGTGTCAGCAGCTTTTTGGATGATTCAATAATTTCCGGAGACAGCTTTGAGGACCTCATTGCATATTTTCGTGCTTTTTCGGTGTCCCCTTCGGCAAGAGCTTCCTTGAATATTTTCTCGGATTCCTCTCTGATTTCCCTTCTTTTTGCTTGGGTTTCGCTTTTAAGCTCTGGTGCGGTTCCGTCAAAAATGTAAATAGGTTTAATGTCCTTTTCAATCATTGAGGAGTTTCTGTATAATATTCCGCTCAGATGTGAGGTGATGTTTCCGTTTTCATCGGTCAGGGGTCTTCCATCCCTCTGCCTTATTGTTGATAAAAACTGGTAGAGAGTGTTAAATGCATCTATTGAAACGCTTCTTCCTTCCAGGTCTTTAAAGCTAATGGTTTTCGGTTCTACAATATCCTTTAATTTAACACCCATCTAATCACCTATTATTCTTTAAAATAACTTAACGGATATATATCTTTGGTTAATATGACTATTTCACCTTTGTGTATCATTGAATATTCTCGTGTCAACATGTCATCAGTTGTTTTGAACAGTTCTGTAAGGATTGGAGTTGCCTTCATGAGTGAAATGTCGTTGATTATTCGAATGGTCTCATGTCCGGATTCATTCATTATCCTTCCGGTTGTTGTTTTTCCTTCAAGCAGCTTGTTAATAACTCTATCGCTGCATCTGGATTTTGGAATGTATGATAGTACGTATATTAATGGTTTGCTGTGTTTAAATACAATACTGTTTCTGTATAATATTTCCTCCCCTTCATCTATTCCCAGCAAATCCGCGATATCCTTGTCGGCATTTTCGAAATGCTGGTCCAGCATGAATAGGCGAACTTCACCATATAAAACATCCAAAATCGGTGTAACGGGTCCGTTTATTGAAAGGAGTATTTTTTGCGTAGTTGAAAGTTTTATGTTGTGTTCCTGTTCCAGCCGAGCTATCATCTCTCTCAGTTCGTTTTTTATGGCGGTGCATTTTGCGCTCATTTCAATCACCTAAATTTCAGTAAAATGGCTTATCGGGAAGACCTCTTTAATCCACATCAGGATTTCGTCACAGTTTATAATGACGTAATCGCGAGCCAGCATTTCCTCATCTGTGCCGAAAAGTTCCTTTAATTTATCATCTGGCTCTTCTATGTAGATATTTCTGATTTCCCTTCTTGATTCAATGTCGTGTGTCTTTAAAATTCTTCCGATGGGTATGTCTGCCCTGATGAGGTCTGAACAGATATCGTCATTGCATCTTGAAAGCGGGATGTGTGATATTGCATATATCAACGGCTTGTCGTCCTTGTGCATTATGACTTCCCTGAAGTTGATCTGCTCGCCTATCGGAACATTGACCAGTTTGGCATGTGCTTCATCGGCATTTTCAAAGTGCTGGTCGATTGTAGTCAATGTGATCTTTCCGTATAGGACATCTAAAATTGCAGTTATGGATCCGTCAGTTGTTAATAGAATTTTCTGTGTGTTTGAAAATGTCTTGTTGTTTTCCTTTTCTACTTCGTTTATTTTGTCGATTAGTGCCTTGTTTGCTTCGTTTTTGTCTGTCATTTGAATCAACTATATGTCTTTTGGATTTGTAATAACTCCTGTAACTGCTGAAGCAGCCACAACCTTTGAGTTAGATAAGTATACTGAAGAAGCTGGGTCGCCCATTCTTCCCTTGAAGTTTCTGTTTGTTGTTGAAATACATGTTTCGCCTTCAGACAACACTCCCATATGCCCTCCGAGACATGGGCCGCAGCCCGGATTGCATATGATTGCTCCGGCATCAATGAACGTATCGATGTATCCTTCGCGCATGGCCTGTTTGTAGATTTCACGGGAGGCAGGAAGTATTAATAGTCTGGTGGAATCGTCAATCTTTTTATCCTTGAGAATTTCTGCGGCATCTTTTAAATCGGACAATCTTCCGTTGGTACATGAACCTATTAAACACTGGTCGACTGAGGTTCCTTCAACTTTTGAGATGCCTTTAACGTTATCCACATCATTTGGGCATGCAATTTGGGGTTCAAGCTCAGTTATGTCAAAGTGCATTTCCTTTTCATATGTGGCGTCATTGTCTGATTTTACGATGTTCAGTTCGGATTCCCTTTTGCCGGTTCTTCTGCAGATGTATTCGATAACTTCTCTGTTAGGTTCCATTATTCCGTTCTTTGCACCCATTTCGATTGCCATATTGCACATTGTTGCTCTTCCTTCAACGCCCATGCTTTCTATTGTGGGGCCGCAAAACTCGGCAGTTTTATAGGTTGCGCCGGCAATTCCCACTTCGCCGATGATATTCAAAATCAGGTCTTTAGGTGCAATATGCTGATTGAATTCTCCTTCTATTTCCATTTTAATTGCTTCTGGAACCATAAACCAGCTTTTTCCAGTCGCCCAAACCATTGCAAGGTCTGTTGCACCCATTCCTGTGGAAAATGCTCCAAACGCACCGTATGTGCATGTATGTGAATCTGCACCGACAATGACCTTTCCGGGTTCAACCAGCCCCATTTCCGGAACCACCTGGTGGCAGATTCCTTCGCCGTGAATGAAATTTTTTTCGATGTTTTGGGTTTTGATGAATTCTCGGCAAACCTTTTGAAACTCTGCGGAGCCTATTGTGTTTGCGGGAACGTTATGGTCAAATATGATAGCGATTTTACTTGAATCCCATACTTTGTCTGCTATTTTTTCGAAGGTTTTGATTGCAGGTGGGGAAGTTCCGTCATGTGACATTGCAAGATCAACTGGAATTTCTATGATTTCTCCGGGAATTACTTCATGACCTGCTTTTTTAGAAAGTATTTTCTCTGTAATGTTCATAATGCAACCTTATTTCTTTGTATTTTTAACAATTTCTCTAAATACCTTGTCGTTGATGTATTTGCCTTCTTCCCTTTGCTTTTTAACTTGTCTTACGATTTCAATAAGCTCATCGTTGCTCACATCCAATTCACATTCATTTAGCTTTGCCCTAACAGCTCTGCATCCTGAATGTTTTCCTAAAACGAGCTGTCTTTTTTGTCCGACAAGCTCCGGGAGGTATGGTTCGTAGCATAACGGTTCTTCAATAACCGCATCAACATGAATTCCGGATTCGTGTCTGAATACATTGTTTCCAACTATCGGTTTATTGTAAGGAATTGGAAGTCCGCTTGCTTTTGATACAAGGTCGGAAAGTTCCTTGATGTATTTTGTCTTAAATCCATAATCCTTTCCGTAGAGTATTCTCATTGCCATGATAAGCTCTTCAAGGGAAGCGTTACCTGCTCTTTCCCCGATACCGTTAACGGTTGTTGAGACAGCTTTTGCTCCGGCAAGCACTCCGGTAATTGAATTTATCACCGCAAGACCGAAATCATTGTGCAGGTGAACGGCAATGTCAATGTCAATGTCCCTGACAAGCTCTTCCATTAAATATTTAATGCCCTGTGGGGTGATTGCTCCGGTGGTGTCGGCGATATGAACCCTGTCAGCGCCGCATTCCTCTGCTTTGCCGTAAATACGTTTTAAAAATTCAATATCTGTTCTTGTCGCATCCTCTGCGGAAAATGCAACAAACAGTCCATGGTCCTTTGCGTAATCCACTGCAGTTTCACACAGGTTTATTGCGTCCTGTCTTGTAATGTGCATTTTATGGTCCAGGTGAATGTCGGAAGTTCCGACAAATGTAATGATGCCGTCCACATCACAGTCAAGTGCGGCGTCAATATCTTCAGGCTTTGTTCTGGTCAGTCCAAGAATTGTGGCATCCAATCCTTCATTGGCTATTGCCTTTACGCTTTCCCTTTCCTTTTCGGATACGATCGGAAAACCCGCTTCAATCTGATGTATCTTAAACTGATCAAGCTTTCTTGCAATCTCCAGTTTTTCATCAAGGCTGAAGCAAACGCCAGGGGTCTGTTCCCCATCTCTTAAAGTAGTGTCATAAATTGTAATATCATCAGGAAATGTCAATTCACATTCTTTATTGTAATGACTTATAAAATATTGCAAAATTTATCCCTTCCAAATTTGGTTTATTAATATAATATTAATATTAGTACATTAATATATGTTTTCTAATAGTTCAAGATATGATGTTCTCTCAAAGCCGTCTGTAATTCCCAATTTTTCAAACAATTCAAAAATGCTCTTTTGAGCATCATTATAGTCACTGCCGTCTTCAAGGGCAATTTCTATCTCCATATAAGGGTCAAGACCTTCCACATCATCAAGGGATATTTCAAAATTTTCATAGGTAAAGTATTGCCTGTCCTTTCTCACGGCCCTTACCTTTTTAAAGCCTATTGCCTCAAATATGCCTGCACACTTTTCGCTGTCTTCGATACCCATCTCAATTTCCTTACGGGTTTTGCTGTTTGCATCGATTTTTGGACCTTTGTAAGTTATAAAAATGTTGGTGATGTCATTTTCTTTTGTTGTTCTTATTCTTAACGCTTCATCGGTCTTTGCAAAGTCAACAACCGGACTGTTAAAGTATATGTCTTCCTGAAATTCCTTTTTTGTTTTTAATGCTCCAAGTTCGTTTAATTTTTTTTCCATATCTTCGAAATTATCTATTTTGGCTTTAACTTCTACTTCAATCATTTTTATCAACTGTTAATGTGTTCTAATCAATATTCAATTATTATTTTGTCTTTTTTCAGTTTTTAATTTTTTTCATTTAAAATTTAAATAGGAATTAAAATATAAAATCAACTAATGACTGAATTCAAAGTATCCATAATAATACCTGCTTACAATGCAGAGAAATATTTGCCCCAGGCGCTGGATTCCATTGTTGGCCAAAGCATCGGGATTGAGAATTTGGAGGTCATTGTTGCAGATGACGCTTCAACCGATGGAACCGCAGCAATCATCGATGATTACTGCAGCAGATATTCCAATTTCAAAGCCATCCATCTGGAAAAAAACATGGGGGCTGCATGGGGACCCCGCAATCTCGCCATTAAGCAGGCCAGTTCTGATTATATCATGTTTTTGGATGCCGATGACACATTTACCCCGGATGCCTGCGAGGTTTTATACAATGAAATTTCATCATCCGATGCTGATGTGGTATTTGGGAGATATTTTAGAGTCTATGACAATTTAAAGCTCAAATCATATTCTCCGTATGGTGATGCTTTGGATATGGAAAACGATTTGAAGGTCAATCCCAATTTTTCAGGGGCAATATCTTTTTTATGGAGCAGTATATTTTACAGGCTGCTCTACGGTTCACCTGGCAAGGTTCGGGACAGAATAGTTGTTTCGGATATTCGCCAGGATCCCGAAATTCTAAAGATTCTGCCTTCCATATGGACAAAGATATTCAGAAAGTCCTATGTTGGTGAGTTTCCGCATCTGATAGCCGGTGAGGATTTGAACTTCCTTCTGGATGTTTATGACTCTTCAAGAATCATTCTTTTGAATGACAAATTCATCACTAATTATTACATGCGTTTCGATGATGATGAACTGTCAGTTACAAAAAACATAAACTTTAATTTGGTTCTTGACTCAATCAGGGCTTATAAGCTGGCAATTTCAAAATGCAATAAGTATGGCTTTGTAGGATATAATAAGATGATTAATCCGTTCCTGCTCAATTACATGAGTCTCTTAAAAAAAGGCGACTTCACAAAATCCGAGATGAAACTTCTTTTAAATGAAATAATGGAAATTGATGATATCTATAAAAACAAAGGATTGATTGGATTTTTAATTGTCAAGTTTGCAAAGTTTTTAAGCAGATAATTTTTTTTATTTTTTCAGATTTTTTTTCAAAAAAATTTTTCTTATATAATATAAACATACATTTATATACTATATAAACTAAATATTTTATTAGTAAAAATTTAACTTACTTTTTCTTAAATTTTACTTACTAATTTTAATAACTTAAGTGGAGGTTTTAAATTGACCGATGTTGATATCAAAATTGAAAACATTGTTGCTTCTGCAAGCATTGGTAAAGACATTGTTCTTACTGAAGTGTCAAAAGCTTTAGAAGGGGTTAATTTTAATCGTGAACAGTTTCCAGGATTAGTTTTTAAACTTAAAGATCCTAAAACCGCAGCATTAATTTTCAGCTCCGGCAAGCTTGTTTGTACTGGAGCAAAATCTATTGATGACTCAAAATTGGCAATCAAAAAGACTGTTGATTTGATGAGAACAATAGATACAGAAATTCCTGAGGAATTTGAAATTAAAATTCAAAACATTGTGGCTTCTGCAAACTTAGAATCCACATTAAATTTAGAAGCCGTAGCTTTAGAACTCGAAGACACTGAATACGAACCGGAACAATTTCCTGGTTTAGTATACAGATTATCTGACCCTAAAGTGGTTTTATTATTATTTGGTTCCGGAAAAGTTGTATGTACCGGTGCTAAAACCAAAAGTGATGCCAAACTTGGTGTCGAAAGAGCTTACGACAGATTAAGTGAGCTAGATTTAATATAATTGGTGGTATTATTGATTAAACTTGTAGTATTTGACTTAACAGAGTTCAACTTCTTGAAGGAACTTCTATTGAAGACATCGAGAAAGTTGCTGACGATCTTCCATTAATGCCTGGCG
The DNA here is from genome assembly GCA_902789505.1 of uncultured Methanobrevibacter sp. Lineage (GTDB taxonomy): Archaea > Methanobacteriota > Methanobacteria > Methanobacteriales > Methanobacteriaceae > Methanocatella. The sequence continues at coordinate 17,659 of CADAOO010000026.1, forward strand.
CTGAAGAAACCATCACATGTCTAAAAGATAAAGATGTAGATGTAGCTATCATTAGTGGTAGTTTTGATGTAGTAGCTGAAAAAATTAAAGATAAACTCGGTGTTGACGCAGTTTATACAAATAGTTTCACAGTCGAAGATGGTAAATTAACTGGTGAAGTGACTGGTCCTTTAGTGTCTGGAACTAAATTAGACGTATTAAATGACCATGTTGAAGAAGCGGGAATTACTTTGGATGAAGTAGTTGCTGTTGGAGATGGCGCAAACGACATTTCCATGATCGAATCAGCAGGCTGCGGAATTGCATTCAATGCAAAAGATTCTGTAAAAGAAATTGCTGATATTGTAGTAGACGAAAAAGACTTGACCAAAGTCTTAGATGAAATTCTTAATCAATTAACCACTGAAGATGCTGAAACTGAAACTGTAGAAGAAAACGCTGAAGAAGCTGAAGCTGTAGAAGCCGAAACTGAAGAAGTTGAAGAAGCTGATGCTGAACCAGTAGAGGAAGAAGATGCTGAAGAAGCTGTAGAGGCTGAAACTGAAGAAGTTGAAGAAGCTAATGCTGAACCTGAAGAAGAAGGGGATGCTGAAGAGGCTGATGCTGAACCTGCAGAAGAAGAAAAACCTAAAAAATCCAAAAAGGATAAAGGTCTTCCTAAATCCGATTTCGTTCTTGCTGACACCATGGAAGGTGTAAGAAAACAAAAAGACGAAAAAGAAGCTGAAATCTCCAAAGTTGCTGAAGAAAGAGAAGAATTCAATAGAATTGCTAAAGAACAACGTAAAATTAGGGATGAATTAAACGCATCTTTAAAAGAAAACTTAAACAAAGCTATTGAATACAGAAACGAGCGTAATGAAATCAACAAAGCTGTTGAAGCTGCTAAAAAAGCTCGTAATGATGCAAACAATAAGATTAAAAATCTTGAATGGTCTTCCGGAAAACGTGATAAAATCAAAATAGAAAATGAAATCAAAAAGATTGATAAAATCATTGAAACTCGCGTTTTAGACATTAAAAAAGAAAATCAACTTGTTAAAAATGCAAATGATTTAAGAAAACAATTAATGGCCATTCACGAAGACGAATCAGTTAAAAATGAAGCACAAGAGCTCAAAAAAGTTTCTGAAGAAGAGCATGAAAAAGTTATTGAACTTTCTGAAAAAGCTCAAGCAGCTCACGAAGAAATGCTTAAATACTTCAGAAAAACCGATGACATCAGAACCGCAGCTGACGAAGCTCACAAAAAATTCATCGAAGCTCGTAAGAATGCTTCAGCTAAACATGAAGAGTTCAAAGTTATCTTAAGCGACATTCATGTTATCAACAAAAAGTTAGGATCCAACAAACCTAAACGCAGAAAATCCGATAACAAATCTTCATCCGGAGCTAATAAAAACCGTGAAGAAAAAGAAAGAGCTGAAGAAATCTTTGAAAAATTCAAACAAGGTGGAAAAGTATCTACCGAAGAGATTTTACTCTTGCAAAAATACAATATAGGTTAAGTCATTTAACCTACTTTTTTACTTTTTTTTAAGGTTATAACATGAGCGAAGAAAAAATCGAAACCTGTTTTATCTGCGGCAAAAAATTCGATATGAACAAAGCAGAGCTTGGTTATTACAGAAACGGCAAATTTCCAATCTGTGATTTTTGTGCTGATTTTTACCGTTTTTATGGTGAAGATTTAAATATTAAAAAAGAATAACCCTTTTTCTATAATATGC
>CADAOO010000027.1 GCA_902789505.1 uncultured Methanobrevibacter sp.
AATAGACCAATTACCTCCAGAAGTATTTGAACACAAAAGATTTAAAATTCCTAAAGCTTATTCAGATATCCAAGGTAATAGAACATTCATTAAAAACTTCAAAGATGTGGCTGAAGGTTTAAACAGAGACCCACAACACTTATTAAAATTTTTAATGAGGGAATTAGGTACTGCTGGAAATATTGAAGGTCAAAGAGCAATCTTACAAGGTAAATTTACACATTACCTGATTAATGAAAGAATTGAAGATTATGTTGACAAATATGTCATTTGTCACGAATGTAACAGACCTGATACAAGAATTATTAGAGAAGGTAGAATATTCTTACTTAAATGTGCTGCATGCGGTGCAACAGCACCTTTAAAATCATTATAATTTTACCTTTTTTTACTTATTTTATTGATAATATGTTTTGTCCAGAGTGTGGAAGTACTGATAAAAAGATGGTCGGTGACATCTGCATAGACTGTTTTTTAAAAGAATTTCAAATGATTGAAATACCAAAGCGTATTGAAGTTGAGATTTGCAGCCACTGTAACAGTAAACTCGAAGAAGGAAAATGGAGCGAAGAATTTATTCCCGAAGAGGAAATAATATACAGAGCACTCGAGAGAAACATTAAAATAGCTGATGAAGTTTCAAATGAAATAATCAACCTTGAAATTGACCAGATTAAAGGAACAATTGCCGGCTGTTATGTGGAAGTTATTGGAGATGTTCATGGAACACAAATTGAAGAAACCCACGATACAGAAGTCAAAATACGAAAAACCGTTTGTCCAACATGCAGCAAAGTGCAGTCCGGATACTATGAATCAGTAGTGCAATTTAGAGCCGATAAGAGAGAAATAAAAAGTGAAGAATATGCAAAGGCTGATGAAATAGTTGAAAGAACCTTGATTAAACAGTCAAAATCAGACAAACTGGCGTATTGTCCTCAAATAGCCAAGCTGAAAGAGGGATATGACTATTATATCGGTTCTTTTAAAAGCGGGAAAAAAGTGGCTGAAAACTTAAAAGAAGAGTTTGGAGGAACAATTAAAGAATCTCCAAGACTTATAAGCGAAGACAAATCAACCGGAAAAGGATTGTACAGGATCTGGATTTCAGTGAGGATACCTGAATTTGAAGTTAATGATTTTGTGAAATTTGAAGATAAGATAATTCAGGTAACAAATATCGGAAAAAACAGCGTTGTAGGAACTGACATTTCAACAGGCAAAAAGCACAATATCCCAATGAAAAGTTTAGATGAAATTGAGCTTGTCAAGAAATATGATGAAGTCGAAACTACAACAATCATTTCAAAATCGCCATCCATAATTCAGATTTTGGATCCGGCAGACTATTCTGCAGTTGATTTGGAAATGAAAGAAGAATTCTCCAGTTATAATATTGGAGATGAAATAAAGCTTATCAAAATTAATGATTGCATTTATTTACTGAAGTAAGTGATAGAATGAATATTGAAGAAAAAATTCAATTAATTGAAGAAGGAACATTGGAAATCATAGATACTGAAGAATTGAAAGAAGTTCTGTCAAAAGAACAGCCTATAGCTTATACCGGTTATGAACCTTCTGGAAAAATCCATTTAGGGCATGCCGTAACTGTACAAAAATTAAAACAATTGCAAAGTTTAGGTTTTAAAATCAAAATCCTTCTTGCAGATTATCACGCATTTCTAAATGGAAAAGGAACTATTGAAGAAATAGCTGAAACCGCAGAGTATAATAAAAAATGTTTCCAGGCATTGGGTCTTGATGAAACAACTGAATTTGTTTTAGGATCCTCTTTCCAGTTAGAACCTGAATATACTGACAAAGTTTATCGATTAGCAACAATGACCACTTTAAAAAGAGCCAGAAGAAGTATGGACCAAGTAAGCCGTGCAGATGATAACCCTAAAGTGGCCAGTGTAATTTACCCTATTATGCAGACTGTAGATATGGCTGCTCTAAAAGTAGATATTGCCCTTGGTGGAATGGAACAGAGAAAAATCCAAATGCTGGCTCGTGAAAACCTGGAAAAAATCGGTGAAAATGTTCCTGTCTGTATTCACACTCCATTGCTGCATGGTCTTGATGGAGATGCTAAAATGTCTTCAAGTAAAGGAAATTACATTGCTGTTGACGATTCTGTTGAAGAGATTTCCAAAAAAATCAACAAAAGCTACTGTCCACAGGGAGAACTCGAAGGAAATCCTATGATTGAAATAGCTGAAACCTTTGTTTATCCTAATCAGGATACCTTACTTATCAAAAGGCCGGAAAAGTTCGGCGGAGATATTGAACTTACACATGATGAATTAATTAAAGAATTTGGTGAAGGAAACCTGCACCCAATGGATTTGAAAAATGGAATAAAAGATTTCTTAATTGAATTCTTTGCTCCTGTGAGAGAATACATGGAGGAAAATTAAATGGTTGAAGAAAAAGAAGAATATCAAATGGGCTTGCCAAACGGCGTCGGCGAACAGATGCTTGCTCACGCATTTGAACAGTTTGACATTAAACTTGAACAGACCGAATTCGGACCTGTGCTAATCGGAGAATACGATGAGCTTGTAAAAGTAAAAGAATTCTTGGCAAATGCTATTCAAGAAAGATTGGACGAATTAGAAGGGAACAAATAGTTTCCTATTATTTTCTATTTTTAACTAAAATTTTTAAAAAAAAAGATTATTATCCCAAATGTTTAATTTGGGAATATTCAATATATTTAACTTATTTTTAATTTACTTGTCTTCCATCGGCATCATATTCAGGCAATACCTCATTACCGTCCACATCATAGTAATGACTTGAACTATCCTGTGAACTACTTGAAGAGGAAGATGAAGATCTTGAAGATGAAGATGAGGATGGAGTGTAATATGAAGAGGAAGATGAAGATGAAGATTGTGAAGATGAATCATCCTGAGAATCAGCAAGAGTTTGCTGAATCAAGGTTGAATTTTCAACTACATCCTGTACTTCTCCCTGTTTGACAGTCACTTTTTGTGAAATACTGCATCCAGTATAGTTTTCATCACCGTCATACTTTACATCAAGATTATATTGCCCGGCACTGATATTATGTAATTTAACAATTGCAACACCGGTAGCCTTGGTTTTGACGGAATCTTCATACACAACATTATTTTTTTCATCAGTAAGCTTAATATGGATGGTTTTATTACTTAAAGAAGTTTTATCACCATCAGCTAATTTAACATAGATAGTACTATTTCCTCCAAGGTCTCCTTTATTCAAAATCTCAATGCTTGTATCATTAGCACTGATGCTTGGAGCAAATATGATGCCTGCTGCTACAACAGCAATGATAATAACCATTCCAGTTACTATTAATTCTTTCTTATCCATTCTACCACTTACTATAATATTTTATTAAATATTATATAATATTCATCCAAATATATAAAAGTATCTATATTTACTTGTAAACGGTATTTTTTAAAAACAGGGAAATAATGGCAATTATACTTAAAGAATACAATCTGGACATAATCCCAAGTAAGGTGCAACTGCTTTTTTTATATCTGAAGACACCTTATTTACACCATTATTTGCATCAATTATTTGATGTTCATAATTTTTAACCAAATCCAAATAGTTATCGCGAACTCCAGTTAAAAATTCTTCATTTTCAAAGGTATCCTTGCCCGAAGTTCTGGCAACAGACTTTTTTACATCCAAATCCAGCAGTATCAACAAATCAGGACGTTTGGCATATTTGTTAATCTCTTCAACCCATTCAAGAGGTTCCTGATAAGCAAGAGATGAAATGAATGATCTGTCTGAAATTATAATTTTTGAATCGTCATTGAGCTTATCCATAATGAACATCCTATCCGCTGCAAAAAGAAGCGCCAATACTCTTTGAACATCATCATCATTTGCATCAGGCCTTTGCAGAATGCGCCTAATTAATTTTCCAACTTCAGAATCGGTCGGTTCAACCATAGTTTCCACTTCAAATCCATTGGCTTCAAGCCATTCCTTCAATAACTGAATTTGGGTGGATTTTCCAGCCCCGTCAATACCTTCAAAAACTATATACATAACATAGAATATGTTATTAACTTAATATATAATTACTTACAAAAATTTTAATGTATAAATATTAACAGGGTGTATAAGTAAATGGTTTTAGAAGAATTATTGGCGCCGGCAGGCTCATATGACGTGCTTGTCATAGCAGTGAATGCCGGAGCTGATGCAGTTTATATTGCCGGGCAAAATTATGGGGCGAGAGCATATGCCAAAAACTTCACAATGGAAGAGATTAAAAAAGCTGTTGAATATGCTCACTTGAATGGCGTAAAAGTCCACGTAACCGTAAACACATTAATAAATAATTTTGAAGTTGAGGATGTCTTGAAATACTTATTTGAATTATATAAGACTGGAGTGGATGCAGTTATTGTGCAGGATTTGGGATTAATCTGGCTTTTAAAGAAATTCATTCCTGATTTGGAAGTGCATGCATCAACACAAATGGGATTGAACAATTATCCTTCAATCAAATGGGCATCAAAAAATAATATCAAACGAGTTGTGCTTCCAAGGGAAGTCAGCATAGAAGAAATTAAAGAAACCCATGAAAGACTCGAAAAAGACAAAATCAATATGGATCTTGAAGCGTTTGGGCATGGAGCATTGTGCTACTGCGTCAGCGGAAAATGCTATATGTCTTCATACAACAGCGGGAGAAGCGGCAACAGAGGTGCCTGTGCCCAGCCTTGCAGGCGCGAATACCGTTTAAAATATAGGGGATATAATATTGGAAACGGATTTTTATTATCCACCCACGATCTTGCAACATACAACAACCTGCAGGCCATTTCAGATGCAGGAGTCAAGTCACTGAAACTTGAAGGCAGGATGAAATCCGGAGACTATATCGGAACCATCGTAAACAGTTATAGAAATCTCCTTGACGGCAATGAAGGAGATTACAAAAAAGATTTGCACCTTGTATTCAACAGGAAATTCACTAACGGATACATCATGAACGATAAGCCCGGTGAAGTAATGGGAAGGGGAAGCTCAGGCCATGAAGGATTATACATCGGAGACATCACAAAGATTGAAGATACAAAAGTAACCATTGAAATCAAAAACAAAGAGATTCCAATCATTCTGGAGCCCGGAGATGGAATTGCATTCAAGTATAATGGCAAGATTAAGGGAATTTACCTTGAAAACATTATAAAACAGGACGAAAATGAGATTGTTATAGACACAACACGCCTTGTTAAAGTCGGAACCGAAGTTTTCATCAGCTATTCGAAATCAACACACGATTATCTAAAACAATTCGAAAAGGAAACCATCAAAAACAACGTTGGAATCAATCTATCATTAACATGGGACGAAAATTTAAACTTATTTACGAAAGTGGAATATCGCATTGACGAAGAATTGGTTAATTTCAGACATAAATGTCTAGACAAGTTTGAAAAAGCAAAAAACAAGCCAATAACTGAAGAAACTATTGAAAAACAACTTAAAAAGACCGGAGGAACACCATTTTATATTGAAAATATCCGCTTCAACAACATGCCCTCAGACATATTCATACCAATCCGTGAAATCAACCAGATCAGACGTGAAATCCTGGATACCGCAACAGAACTATTAATGAATCATTATACTCCAACCAAAAAAGCCATTAAGAAAGTGAGAAAAGATTTAACAAAATTCCTTGAAGATTACACAAACGATAAGGGCAGCAAGAAACAGAAAAAGCCTAAGTTATCCATATTTATAGATGACATTGCCCAAATTAAAGCAGCATCAGGATTTGATTTGAAACGAATATACTTCGACGGCAACTGCCATTACAATAACCCTGAAGACTATTTCAGCAACATCAAAGAAACATTGAAAAAAGGCAGTATGATGGCATCCCCAACAGAGTTTGTTTGGGTTTTAAACTCTTTCATCAGCGAAAAAGAAGCAATGAAATGCAATGAAATAGTAAAAGATCTGGAAAATGAAGGAATAATCATTTCCGTAATGGGCGACTTTCCGGGAATGGATGAAATATTCGATTGCCCAATATATGGAAATCATAACTTAAATGTTTGGAATAGCTTCTGTGTTCGTAATTTAAATGAATCCGGATTTAAATCATTAATACTGTCATCAGAGCTTTCAGGTGAAGAAATCAAAGAATTAATCCACAGGAATCATGACAGAAATATTGATTTGGAAATGATTGTAAATGGCAATCTTGAAGTAATTGTAAGCAAGGATGATTTCACCAACCTGAATGACGGGAAAGACTTTATCATTTCAAATAATGCCGATTACGCCACATTGGAAGATAAAAAAAGAAAGAAATTCAAATATAAAATATTTTTCGACTACACAAAACAGAGCCACATCATAAACAAGGACTGTTTATGCCTGATTGAGGAGATGAATGAAATTAAGGAAATGGGTCTTGACTCATTAATTCTTGACTGCAGATACTCAAACGAAAAGTATACTTCACAAATACTGTCAATTTACAATGAAAGCCTTAAAGATAAAAACCAAGAGGAATTAACCAAATACAAATACCAGATAATGGATTTCTCACAGTCATACATCAACAAAGGCAATTATATTGAAGGAAGACTTCACGAGGACAAATAATGAGAATTCCAGAACTACTTGCGCCAGTCGGATCTATGGAACATCTGAAGGTGGCCATCAATGCAGGGGCGAGTTCAGTCTATCTATCCGGAAAAGATTACGGTGCGCGAAAGTATGCCGCAAACTTCACATTAGATGAAATAGACCGTGCAGTAAACATTGCACATTTGCATAATGTTAAAGTTTATGTTACAGTAAACACGTTGATTAAGCAGGATGAGCTGGAAAACGTGATTGACTACCTGTCCAAGTTATATGCAATAGGCGTGGATGCAGTTTTAGTTCAGGATTTAGGTCTGGTCGAATTAATAAACAGATATCTTCCAAAACTAAAAATTCATGCATCTACACAAATGACCTGTGAAAATCAGCTGAAATTAGATTATATTGAAAGCAAGGGAATAAAAAGAGTAGTTCTTCCACGTGAAATGAGAAAAGAAGAAATCCAAAATCTTGAAACGAATGTGGAACTTGAAATATTTGCCCATGGAGCATTATGCTATTCCTACTCAGGACAATGCCTAATGAGTAGTTTTAAAGGTGGGCGGAGCGGAAACAGAGGAACCTGTGCACAACCTTGCCGCCAAAAATATAATGTTTCAGGCCTTAAAAAAGAAGATTACTATTTATCGCCCTGCGATTTGAGCTTATATGACCGGTTGAAAGAAATCGCCGAGTTAAATATTTCATGCATTAAAATTGAAGGAAGAATGAGAAATAAAGAGTATCTGGCCATTGTGGTGAGCAATTATAGGAAAGCATTGAACAAACTAAAAAGCGGAAAAGAAAGTAAAAGCGAAGAAATTAACCTGGTTTTTAACAGAGGACTTATTGAAGGGCATTTTTCAAAGTCCCCAAAAAGAAGCATTAAATCCGGCCACATCGGATTAAAGATAGGCAAGGTAATAGATTCCCATAAAAACCAGATTGCCATAAGGCTTTTTGATTCTATAGAAAACATCCCTGAAAAAGGGGATGGCCTGCTGCTTGTTAAAAACGGCAATGATTACGGAATGGAGATATCACAAGACCCTATCATAACCACATTAAATCATTTTCAAAAAGGAAAAAACAAAAAAATCAAGGATTTGACCCGAAAAAATAAAGTTTTGATTATAAAAAAGGTATGGCAAAACAAAAAGAGCAATTTCAATTTGAATGGAACAGACGCATATTTAACAAAGAAAAATAATTTAATTAAAAAAGCTCGTGAAATTGAAAATAAGGCAAGCAGTTATGTGAAATCAAAATTGATTCTTACATTTTCCATTAAAAATAAATTTCCACAACTTAAAGGCAGGCTCACACTTGCCAACCGCAAAGAAATTGAATGTGAAGTAAATGGAAATACTCCTTTTGAAAAACCTCTCAAAAAAAGCGTTACAGCAGAAACAATTAAAAAGCAATTATCAAAGGTGGATAATTATCCTTACCAGATTACACAGATTAATATCAATTATGACGGAACACTATTCATTCCGATAAGTAAAATTAATGAGCTTAGAAGAGAGTTATTTAAAAAATTAGAGCAAGAAATCATCGCATCATATAAACACAAGCCTAAAAAAATAAAATTAGACTTAAAGGAGAATAAAAATCAGTCCAGCAAAAGCAGCATCTCATTTTATACAAATAATCTGGCCCATTTAAGAAATATCGAAAATGTAGAGAGAGTCTATCTGGAAATTCCTCCTGAAAACGACAATTTAAATATCCTCGATGATGAAAACCATGACTTAAATTACATGATTAACTTTTTAAAAGAAGCTTTCGAGATATCCCGTAGCAAAAACTACAAATTAGTTTGGAAATGGCCGGATATTGCACATGACAAGTTAATTAAATCATTGAATAAAGTAAAAGGCATATTAAACAGAATGCATTATGACATTCAGATTATGAGCAATGACTTTAAAGGGAGTTACGTCCCATATTCTCTAAACATCACCAATACCGAAACAATCGATAGTCTTGAAAACTATGAAATCGTAACAATTTCACCGGAACTGACCAAAAAGGATTATGAAGACGTGATGAAATACTGTAAAAATCCTGAAAAAATTGAAATTCTTGTTCAGGGCTCTGTTGAATTAATGAAAACACGTTATCCACTTTTATATGCCCATGAGATTGAACAGTTGAAAACCGGCTCAGACGTTTTTCTAATTGATGGGAAAAACAACAAATACCCCATTCACAAAAGCATTTCAGGCGAAGAGCTTATTTTATTTAATGGTGAAGAACTTTCCCTGCTTGCAGAAATAAATCACCTGAAAAATGTCGGATTTTGTAATTTCTCAATTGACGGACGGTGGAAAGGTGATGAATACTGCAAAATTACTGATGTCTATAGACATGCTCTTGAAGGAAATGTAAATGAAAAAGAACTGTTAAGATACAGTTTGAAAAATACATCTGGAAACTATTGATATTACTTTTCAAATGCTCTCGGCAAGATTTGATTATATATAGCAATAGATATTTTATTAAAAAAAGGGTTTGGTAAAATGAAAGAGGAAAGAATCACATTGCAAAATATAAAAGGAATAGGAGATAAAATCTCTGAAAAAATAATAAACAGCGTTGGAGGCGAAGAAGAACTCCAAAAAATTGTAGATGACGTTGATGTGGAAAAAATATCTGAAATAGATGGCATCAGTCAAAGAAAGGCTATTGAAATAATGAACCAGCTATTAGGAAATCCCAGCTATGACTTTATCAAAAGCGACAGGGCCATGGAAATTTATGAAGACATCATCAATAAGATTTTATCTTATTCCAACACAGCATACTCAAAAAATAGAATTCTGCTGCTTTCCCCTTCAAAGAATATTGAAAAAATAAATTCAAACTTGGATTTTGTAATGTCAGCTAAAGATCATGTGTCACAACTTCCGATTATCAAATTAAGAGGCCTGATGAGAAATTTAAAAGCAGTTGAGGAAGCCAAACCCGAATATGACCCCAGCAAAGCAATCCTTGTTGAAAGTGAAGAGGACAACTCATATCTTACAGACCTAGGGCTCAACCAATACTACCCAATCATCACCGCCAGTGACTCCCCCTTGCTTAAAGAGGAAATAATGAATTATGATTTGGTTTTCTATGTATATTCACAGGGAATACTTGATTTTGAAGGAATGCCTAACCTCATAATGATCAATATTGAAGAAAACGATTATGAAATCGTTCCTGAAAAAATAATTAACTTCTTCATTCAAAACAAGGACCTCTTCACAAGAGTCCATGAAATCCAAAAGATCAGAAATAACGAAAGCGTTTTGGGAGACATCATTCCAATCATAGATGAATTGAATATCATCGATAAAAGAGAAGTAAATATTGAAGAATTGGTCAATTCATTAAAGGATGATATGGATGTTGAGTTGGAAAAATCAATAAAACAGGTTGACCTTGAAGGAGATGAAATTCTCAACTTATTAAACAATAACTTTCCACCAAAGATTAGCAAAATATTTGATGACATTATAAGTAAAAGGAAGGAAATCATCCGTGAAAAAACCGGCATAAGCTTTGACCCATTTTTGAGAACATATCCAATCCAGATTGATGAAAATGAAATTCAAAGGGTGACCCTGGAACAGTCCTCCAAAAAAGAAAATGATATTTTTGACATTAAAAAAAGTGCAGCCATCCAGTTGAATGCAATAAAAAATAAAGCCATACAGGAAGTTGAAGATACAATCAGATTTGATTATGAATTCAGCCTGGGGAGCTTTGCATATGAATACGGCCTGTGCAGACCTGAATTTGGAGATGAAATCAAATTAAACGGTGCCCTTCATCTGGAATTGGCGCTCAAAAAGGACAAGGATTATGTTCAAAAAGTGGATTATCAATTAACACAAGATGAAAACATCGCCCTTCTAACAGGGGCAAACAGCGGTGGTAAAACAACACTTCTTGAAACATTAACACAAATATCAATAATGGCCCAAATGGGACTTCCGGTAAGTGCAGACGCATGTGAGATAAAGATTGTTGATGAAATATATCATTTCTCCAAAAAAAGGTCACTTGATGCAGGTGCATTTGAATCATTTTTAAATGTATTCATACCTATTGTTACAACAAAAAGTGAAAAATTGGTATTGCTGGATGAACTTGAAGGCATAACCGAACTGGATGCAGCTGTTAAAATCATATCCACATTCATTGACATGATTAAAGAATCAAATTCCTATGGAGTCATCGTAACACACATGGCAAGAGAAATAATGAATTACACAAATATTCGTGTAGACGGAATTGAAGCTAAAGGACTCGATGAAAATTACAATTTGATAGTTGACAGAACTCCAAAAATGAATTTCCTCGCTAAAAGTACTCCTGAATTAATTTTAAAAAGAATATATGAAAAATCAGATGATGATTTGAAAGTGGTATATGCAAGAATTTTAGAAAAATTCTAAAAATAGATATTGCAATATAACAATCACTCAATAGTGTGTTCCATTTGAGTTGGGAAAGTTAACTTATATGCAGTGCCCTTATCCTGATTAAACATGATTATCTTTCCTCCCAACTGTTTTGTTAAACTTTTGATTATTTCACAGCCCAAATTTTTACTTATGTTATTTGAATCCCCAATACCGACACCATTATCCTTTATGATCAGTTCAGCAGCATTATTACCGACACTTCTTATTTCCTTAGTTATTTTATTGTTTGATGACGTATCTGGGAATGCATGTTTAACTGCATTCATAGTTATTTCATCAATGATTAAAAGCAGAGGAGTTATGACTTCAAGGGACAATTCCAAATTTTCATCCACATAAGTTTCAAACTCGATTTTATTAGGAAAATCAACCACATCCATTGTCTTTCTATCGTGGTCAATCAAATAATCTTTCAAATTAATATTTTTAAAATCCTGAGAGTTATATGTCTTTTCATGGAGCAATGCAAGTGAGTTTAAACGTGTTTGCATATGTTCAATTATTAAATCAGGATCATTTTTGTATGCCCTTTTTTCAAGGTTTAAAAAACTGCTTAGAATCTGCAAGTTGTTTTTAACCCTGTGATGAATTTCTTTAATTAGAATTAATCTGTTTTCATTGGAGGCTGTTAACTGTTCCTGTTTAACTCTTTCTTCGGTAATGTCCGTTAAAAAACCGAGACTGTGGGTTGCGTTTCCATATTCAAAACGTTCAAGATACAAATCAACGACCTTCCTCCTGTTCGGATTTCCATCAACATAATAACAGAAAGTTTCATTGATTGTATTAATTTCACCATCAATCAAATTTTCCAAACGCCGAATCACATCCTTGTCAGCTATATTATTTAAAATATCTCTTGAATGAATATAATCCCCATAATCCTTTTCAATAATATAATAAAAACCTTTTGAGAACTTATACTGTTTAATATTTAACGGTTCAATCAACAAAGCCAGTTTAGTGCTGTCTTTAAAACCATCCAACAGGAAATCAACAGGTTTGGTGAGTTCATCGCGGGAATGCTGAGTAATATCATTAATCATGCCTTGACGAATTATAATGCCTGTTTCATCAAAATAAGAATAAACATTGACTTCTATAGTTTTTAAAGTGCCGTCATGGGTTTTGATACGAATTATTTCATCGCATAGTGCAGTATCCTTATTAGTGATGTCGAAAATTTTATTTACAATGTGCTTATCTTCAGGAATCACCAAATCAAAAACAATGTTGAAATAATCATCAGATTCTTCTTTTGCACGGTTTATAATGTTATATATTCCCTGTGACCAAGTATATTTTCCATTTATATTATAATAACTGCCTGTCTGAGAGAAATTTTCCATTATATTGTTTTTATCTTCATCAAAATCTCTGTATTCCAAATCAACACGATTGCTTGAATCCGCATCAATATTCTTGGTAGTTACAAAAATCTTTCCCATGTCAAAAACTATTTTGGCGGCGCTTAATTTTGATAGCTTATTTTTATAATAATATGCGAACCTGATATCTTTAATGATTTGATTTTTATAGACATCAACTAACTCATCATACAGGGCTTCATAAAATAAAGGTGACAATTTACTTAATAATCTTCCTTTCACATCATCAGCAGCACAATTATATTTATCAAGAGTAAAATTGCCGATTCTTTGGATAATAAAATCATTACCCTCCTCATAAGGAATCAGGCAATGAATTTCAACTGGAATATTGTTCATAAGTTCCCGAAATTCCAAATCTTCAATATCGAACTCCTTAGGTGTAGGTTTATAAAAATCTTTTTGATTAGCATTAAAAATGCGAATTTCAACAATGCCCTCCAAATTCATATATTCCTTTTCTACCCTCATTACATCACGACATAACAAAAATAAGTTATAAACAATATTATATTCCTAATTATATTTAAATTGAATGATATCAAATTAATTATAAATTAGTAACATCATTAACTGAAATTTCCAAATTTATGAAAAAACAATTATGTTAAAACTGAAAATACGAATAGCTTAATAATCCAACTAAAACCCAAATCCACTGGATTTAACTTGAATCATGCCAATACTGGAAGTTTCCATCCAAACTGAAATATAGATTGACATTTAAAAAAAAGAAAAAAGGTGGTTTGATTATACATTAGAGTATAATAAACCAATGGATCTGTGGTAGAAGAATATTAAGTAAACTGTAGCTATACCTAATAATATGCTGCCGACAGTACTGTTCCAGTTAGCGACAAAGGCAATAATGAATACAATCACTAATGCTATAATCATAACAATAATAGCAGTTGCAAGAAGTTTACCGAAACCCACTCTGGATATGTCTCCGATAGCTTCTCCAATAGCTAAAGCATCACCTAAATTTTCAGTTTTTGCTAATCTGCATCTGGCCATAAAGTTTGCTAAAGCAAATATGATAACTAAAATTATACTGATTATAGTTAAAATCCAGTCTCTGAGGAAAAGAGCTAAAATAAAAATGATAATAACCGGTACAATGTAATAAACAATATCAACAACAATTAATTTGACAGCATTTACAATTTGTCTTCCAAATTCAATTCCAGGACCATCATCTCTTCTTTCAATACCATATTTTACAATGTCCAATGCATATCCTTCAATCACGAATAACACAAGAATGAAAACAGCAAATCCAACGATTCCTGTAGTGCCTAAAGCAAAACTAGATAATCCTTTTGTACTAGCAGCACCTATAAAACCGATTAGTGCTGTTCCTCCGATAAGCGCAGCAATTATTCCTAAAATTACAAATAAAACTAAAGCTTTAACATTATGAAATGGATATGCTAAAGCATCACCTATTATATCACCTACGTTCATTTAAATCACCTTTTGTTTAATTATTTATCTCATAAAAGAGTAATATAAATTTATATTGATAATCCAATATAAATATTACTATACATTAAATCACATGAGTTCATTCTTTTATCATAGCCAATATTAAATATACTGCCAGAATAATGTAAATTTCATGTTGCCCCTATACAATGCAAAATATACTGCTTTTAGCTCCAAGAATATAATTTCTACACCCTAAAACATCAATCCCCCAAAAAGCATGAACTGAAGCCGAAAAATGTATTGAACTTATATTTTATGCCTAAAAATCAAAATCAAAGTAACTTATGATAAGATATAATAATCAAAAAAAACCATACATATAATAAAAATTAAACATACTCTAAAGATTTAAAATGCTTGAACAAATGACAAAAACCAAGGCATATTCTTATTTGACAGGGACTTTCTGTGCGTTAATTATTGCGTCCAATATTTTGGCCACTAAAACTTTGAAAGTTGAATTTATAATGTTGCCCTGTTCCATTATGACATTTCCAATATTATTTATTGTAAATGATATTTTATCCGAGATTTACGGATATAAAATGGCCAAAAATGTTATTTACTTAGGTTTTATTTTAAATATTATAGCCATTATTCTTTATTCCATTGCAATAATGCTTCCCTCAGACAGTCCAAATGCAGAAGCATTTTCATCCATATTGTCAACCACACCAAGATTGTTTATTGCAGGCCTCATTTCTTATTTGATGGGCAATATCATCAATTCTAAAATAATGGTTGTATTAAAAGAAAAATACAATGACTATTTGTTTGTTCGTTGCATTGCCAGTACCGTTGTAGGCGAAGCAATAGATTCAATTATATTTATTACTGTTTCATTTTATGGTGTTTTTCCAGGAGAATTAATTATAACCATGATTTGTTGTCAAGTGGTATTTAAAGTTCTTTACGAAATAATTGCATACCCAATAACAAGAAAAATAATCATTTTTGTTAAACGTTTGGATGATTAAGCCTCAATGAAAAATATTGGATGAAATTTTTCTAAAAAAATGACAACAATTAAATTTTAAAATCATATAATTAATTTTCATCATCTTTTTTTATTAACACTTCAAGGTTATCAATTTTTTTATCTAGACCCTCAATTTTGTCATATAACTCTTTATTTTTAACATCATAGTATTTTTTTAGGATTGCCGCAGTAAGAGTTGCAGTACCCACTCCTGACAGCAAGTAACCTCCCCAAACCAGAAATACTGAGTTGATTTTTCCAATGACTGAGGATCCCAAAACAGCATATCCGTTACTTGTAAATGCATTTGAAACCATGACCAGCGCATTTAACGGATTGACATTTTCCGCAAGCTGAGTTATGAAAAAACTGAGAAATATTATTGAAAACAATAATATTATAGCTATTCCCAAACCGTTTGACTCTGTATATTCCCTAAACTTGTCATAATATACTTTTATAAAGTACATAAATACTGGAACGTGAATTAAGGCCAGATATCCAACTAGGCTTTTGCCAAATAGGAAGTATGTCAGGGAACCGTATGGAATCAGCAAGATTAATAAAATCCTATTCTTCCAAGATTTTTTGTCCAGTTTGATTGCAACATATAGAGAAATGGCAATATCGAATATTACAAAAGAAAGCAGGTCCTTTCCAATATAAACCACATTATATAAAATGCTTATGAACAGCAAACCCATCATTACCAAAAAATACATTTGTCTTAACGAATGGAGCTCCTCTTCAGGCAAATATTCTTTTGGATTCAATACTTTGTAGGATGAATTTTCGAGTTTATTAAAAATAAATCTAAAAATAAGCATAAGAACTAAAAAAACAATGATTTCAAAAACAAATTCCAGAATTGTTAAATAATCTATTTGCATTGTCATCCTCTTATACTATTTTTTGAAAAATATTATATTAATATTTTAGGATTTAGATGTTTAGTTTTTTTGTGGAGATACTGTATAATTTCCAATATTTTAAGCATCACTAATTTTTTGATATGAAAAGGCATTGCTGAAAAATTAAGAATATTCAAAAAAAATAAGGTTTAAGAGACAGTGTTGTCTCTTAAATGATGTTTATTTTTGATGTGGTGGTTGTTGCGGCGTAAAATCTGCTGTCATCGAATTTTGCAGCAATACTGAATATGCCTAATTTGTTTATGTCGATGTTGAATTTTGCAATTCCGTTGCTGTCGGTTGTTGCGTCGTATGTTTTTCCGTCGACAGTTATTGTTACTTTTGCGCCGTAAATCGGGTTTTCGGATTTGGATTTCAGGGTTGCGGTAACCTGTTTT
>CADAOO010000028.1 GCA_902789505.1 uncultured Methanobrevibacter sp.
CTCTGCTATCCGTAAATGTGTTCGTGTTCAATTAATCAAAAACGGTAAACAATTAACTGCTTTCGCACCAGGTGACGGAGCTATCGGATTTATCGATGAGCACGATGAAGTAATGATTGAAGGAATCGGTGGACCATCCGGAAGATCCATGGGGGATATTCCTGGAGTTCGTTGGAAAGTTTCCAAAGTTAACAACGTAGCTTTATCAGAAATGGTAAGTGGAAAAATAGAAAAACCTGTAAGATAGGTGGTTATGTTTATGAGTAAATTATTTGATCAATGGGATCTCGATGAAGTAAAAGTTGAGGACTTAGGTTTAGTAAAATATATCTGCTTAGACGAAACTTTAGTTCCACATACTTCTGGTAGACACGTAAAAAGACAATTTGCAAAATCTAAAATATCAATTGTTGAAAGGTTAATGAACAAAGTTATGAGAACCCATCTCAACTCTGGTAAAAAGAACAAAGCTTACAACATTGTAAAAGAAGCATTTGAAATCATTAACAGAAGAACTAAAAAGAACCCTGTTCAAGTTTTAGTCGCTGCTATTGAAAATACTGCACCTCGTGAAGAAACTACCCGTATCAAATACGGTGGTATAGGATACCAGGTTGCAGTTGATATCTCACCACAGAGAAGGGTAGACCTTTCATTAGGATTCTTAACAAGAGGTACTTTACAATCATCATTCAAAAACAGAAGATCTGTTGCTGAATGTTTAGCTGATGAATTGATTCTTGCTTCTGAAGAAGATTCAAGAAGTTTTGCTTTAAGAAAAGCTGAAGAGAAAGAAAGAGTTGCTAAAGCAGCACACTAATCATATAATGTTTATATAGGTGGTTATTTTGAGTAGAAGAGACAAAATGATTGCAAAAATCAAAGAATTAATGTACGAACCTGATCAAATCAGAAACATCGGTATCTGTGCTCACATCGATCACGGTAAAACTACCTTATCTGATAACTTACTTGCAGGTGCAGGAATGATTTCCGAAGAGCTTGCTGGTGATCAAAGATTCTTGGATTTTGACGAACAGGAACAAGCACGTGGTATTACAATCGACGCAGCTAACGTATCTATGGTACACGATTACCAAGACAAAGAATACTTAATCAACTTAATCGATACTCCAGGTCACGTTGACTTTGGTGGGGACGTAACCCGTGCTATGAGAGCTGTAGACGGTGCGGTAGTTGTAGTTTGTGCTGTAGAAGGTATCATGCCTCAGACTGAAACCGTATTCAGACAAGCTTTAAAAGAAAACGTAAAACCAGTTTTATTCATTAACAAAGTTGACAGATTAATCAACGAGTTAAAGTTAGAACCTGAAGAGTTACAAAACAGATTCTTGAAAATCTTTATGGAAGCTAATAAATTAATCAAAAACATGGCTCCTGAAGACAAAAAAGAAGAATGGAAATTAGATTTCACTGACGGTAGTGTAGCATTCGGTTCAGCATACCACAATTGGGCTATCAACGTTCCAACCATGCAGGAAACTGGTATCAACTTTAAAGACATCATTGATTATTGTAATGCTGAAAACGAAAAAGAATTAGCTCAAAAAGTACCTTTATCAGATGTGTTATTAGGTATGGTAGTTGAACACTTGCCTTCCCCTAAAGTAGCTCAGGAATACAGGGTACCTAACATCTGGGACGGAGACATTGAATCTCCTGCTGGTGAAGGTATGATCAATACTTCCCCTGACGGACCTTTAGCTGTAATGGTTACCAACGTATCTGTAGACAAACACGCTGGTGAAATCGCTACCGGTAGGGTTTACGGAGGAGCAATTGAAAAAGGTACTGAAGTTTATATGGTTGGATCTCACGGTAAATCCAGAGTACAGCAAGTAGGTGTATACTTCGGTCCTGAAAGAGTTAACACCGACAAAGTTCCTGCAGGTAACATTGTATACATTGCAGGTGCAAAAGGTGCTATTGCCGGTGAAACCTTATGTTCTCCTGAAGACAAAATCAAAGAGTTCGAAGGATTGGAACACATCTCCGAACCTGTAGTTACCGTAGCTGTAGAAGCTAAAAATACCAAAGACTTACCTAAATTGATTGAAGTTTTAAGACAAACCGGTAAAGAAGACCCTACAGTCAAAATCGATATTAACGAAGAGACTGGTGAACACTTGGTATCCGGTATGGGTGAGCTTCACCTTGAAGTTATCGGTTACAGAATCAAGGACAAAGGTGTGGACATCACCACTTCCGAACCTATCGTTGTATACAGGGAAACCGTAAGAAAAGTATCCCCACAAGTTGAAGGTAAATCTCCTAACAAACACAACAGATTCTACATTACTGTTGAACCTATTGAACCTGAGCTTTTCGATGCTATTCAGGAAGGAGACATCAAAGAAGGAAGAGTTAAAGGTAAAGAATCCGCTAATGACTTCATGGAACATGGTTTGGATAAAGAAGAAGCTAGAAGAGTATGGTCTGTTCACAACAGAAGCATCTTCCTCAACATGACTCGTGGTATCCAATACTTGGATGAAGTAAAAGAGTTATTACTTGAAGGATTTGAAAATACCTTAAAAACCGGTCCTTTAGGTGAAGAGATTTGTATGGGATTAAAATTCAAATTACACGATGCAAAACTTCACGAAGACGCAGTTCACAGAGGACCTGCTCAAGTATTGCCTGCTATCAGGAATGCAATTTTAGGTTCCATGATGCTTGCAGAACCTGCTTTACTTGAACCTGTTCAAAAAGTAGTTATCGATACTCCTAACGATTATATGGGTGCATGTACTCGTGAGATTCAAAACAGAAGAGGTCAAATTGTCAACATGGGTCAAGGAACCGGTGACATGGCTAAAATTGAATCCAAAGTACCTGTAGCTGAAATGTTCGGTTTTGCTGGAGACATCAGATCTGCTGCTGAAGGTAGATGTTTATGGTCTACTGAAATCGCAGGATTCGAACCTCTCCCACGTGAGATGCAAAATCAAATCGTAAGACAAATTAGGCAAAGAAAAGGCTTATCAGAAGAACCATTCCCTGCAAGCCACTATTTGGGTGATTTATAAAATTATAATTAAAAATTATATTTTTAATTTTTTTATATTTTTTATTAAAATTTATGAAAAAAAACATTATCTATTTATATGTTGAAGTATAAATTAAATTTAAGCTATCATTTAAGCTTATAGATATTGTTTGTTAATATTATAAAAGAGGTTATATAATGGCAAAAGAAAAAGAACATCTTAACTTAGCATTTATTGGACACGTTGACCACGGAAAATCCACTTTAGTTGGACACTTATTATTAAAAGCTGGTGCAAAGAGAAAGAGGAGTAACTATCGATTTAGCTCACCAAAAATTCTCCACCAACAAATACGATTACACTGTTGTAGACTGCCCAGGACACAGAGACTTCGTTAAAAACATGATCACTGGTGCATCCCAAGCTGACGCTGCTGTATTAGTAGTTGACGCTAAAGATGGTGTAATGCCTCAAACCAAAGAACACATGTTCTTATCCATGACTTTAGGTATTAAACAAATCATCATTGCAATCAACAAAATGGATATGGTTGATTACAGTGAAGAAAGATTCAACGAAGTTAAAGAAGAAGTTGGAGTATTACTCAAATCCATCGGTAGAGACCCTGCAACTGTACCTTTCATCCCTCTTTCCGCATTTGAAGGAGACAACATCAAAGAGAAAAGTGACAACATGCCATGGTACAAAGGCGGAACTCTCATGGAAGAATTAGACAAATTAACTCCACCTGAAAAACCTGTTGACTTACCATTAAGAATTCCTATTCAAGACGTTTACTCCATTACCGGTGTAGGAACCGTACCTGTAGGAAGAGTTGAAACCGGTGTAATGAAAAAAGGTGAAAACGTTATCTTCGAACCTGCTGGAGTTTCCGGTGAAGTAAAATCTATCGAAATGCACCACGAAGTATTCGACATCGCTGAACCTGGTGACAACATCGGATTCAACGTAAGAGGTGTAGGTAAAAACGATATCAGAAGAGGAGACGTAGCTGGACACACTTCCGATGCTCCTACTGTAGCTAAAGAATTTACCGCACAAGTTGTTGTATTACAACACCCTGGTGTAATCACCGTTGGATACACTCCTGTATTCCACTGTCACACTTCACAGACTGCATGTACTTTCTTAGAATTAACTTCAAAACTCGACCCTGCTACTGGTCAACCTGAAGCAAATCAACCAGACTTCATCAGAACTGGTGACGCTGCTATCGTACAAATCAAACCTACCAAACCAATGGTTATGGAAGAAGCTAAAAACATTCCACCTATGGGTAGATTTGCTATCAGAGATATGGGTCAAACTGTTGCTGCAGGTTTATGTCTTAAAGTTACCCCAGCAAAATAAGTTTGTAAACAACTTTTAGAAAGTATTTTCATACTTTCTTCTTTTTGTTTTTTGGAGGATAATAAATGAATCAAGCAAGAATTAAGCTTACAGGAACTGATCCAGAAAAATTAGCATACGTATGCGATCAGCTCAAAAAAATTGCTGAAAGAACTGGTGTTGACTTGTCTGGTCCTATCCCATTACCAACTAAAAAATTAGTTGTTCCTACAAGAAAATCTCCTGACGGAGAAGGTAAAGCTTCCTGGGAAAAATGGGAACTCAGAATTCACAAACGTTTAATCGGTATTGGAGCTGATGAACGTGCTATGAGACAAGTTATGAAAGTTAACGTTCCTGATAATGTAAGTATTGAAATTGAACTTAAAGGATAAATATTTAGAACCTTTCTAAATATTCCCTTTCATATGCCGAGATAGTCTAGTCTGGTAAGGCGCAGGACTTGAAATCCTGTGAGGTTTCCCTCGCCTGGGTTCAAATCCCAGTCTCGGCGTTTTTTATCTATATCTATTTTTTAAAAAAAGTTTTTTAGTTTAATATCTAATTCATCCAAATTAGATACTATATCATTTTTATTTAATCCGTCTATTTTTGGTCTTTGGATCATTATTATTGCAATGTCCTTTTCATTGGCCGCTTCTATTTTTTCAATCACGCCTCCGATTTCACCGCTTTCCTTGGTAATCATTACGGATGCATCATACCTTTCAATAAGGTCGATGTTTTCCTCTTTGCTGGCTGCCCCTTTCATGGGGATGATGTGGTCGGAATCAACATCCAGCTTTTCACATTTTTCAATTGAGCTGGCAACTTTCAGGATTCTTGGATAGAACCTTTCGGTTGAAACGTATTTCAGGACTTCCTCCATGGTGTTGGCTCCTGCAAAATGCATGACATTTCCTTCGGGAAAGTCGCTTTCAATAAGTTTTCCTGCATCATCAAATGAATTTACATAATGTATTCGTGATGTGTCGACATTTTCCAGGTTGGTGGTGGGTCTTTCAAAGCGGATATAGGGTATATTCAACTCTTCGGCAATGCTTGCGCTGGTCTGTGTGATGTGTTCGGCAAAGGGATGTGTCGCATCAATAAGAATGTCGAAATTCCCCTCAGTAAATATCCTTATTATTTCATCTTTCAGAAGTGGCCTTGCAATTGTTTCATCGCTTCCCCCCTCCAGGGCAAGCTTTGCGCCGTACTCAGTAGTTGTTGTTGTTAGAATATATGCATCATAATTGCTTTTCACATGTTCAATGATGTTGACTGAGTCCTTTGTACCTCCAAGTAGGAATATCTTCATTTAATCACTTTATCCATTATTTTTTGAGCCACTATAATTGTTAAACTTACAGCAATGATGAGTATCCAGTCAGAAATTCCGATGGCTGCTGTTCTGAATATGACTTGCAGCTGCGGGATGTATATTATAAGAAGCTGCAGCAGGAATGACAGTATGATTCCAAGGTAGAGATACTTGCTGGACTGCTCTGAGTTTGCCCTTCCGTTGAATGCATTAAACAGCTGATAGACCACAAACAGTGTAAATGCGATTGTCATTGCCTTTTGGGTCGGCACTCCTTTGGATATCTCATAGGCAAATACGCATATTGTTCCTATTGCCATTACGATACCAAGAAACAGTATCTGAAGCAGGGTATCTTTTGTTAGGATATCGCCTGTTTCAGGAGGTCTTTGCATCAAATCCCTTTCAGGACCTTCAATGCCCAGCATCTGTGCCGGAGGCCCGTCCATCACTATGTTCAGCCATAGAAGCTGTGCAGGATTGAAAGGCAGAGGAAGGTTGAGAAGTGAAGTTCCGATGATTGTCAGTATTGCCCCCACATTGGTTGAGACCTGATATTTCACGAATCTTTTGATGTTGTCATAGATTTTCCGTCCGCCTTCTATGGCCTTTACGATTGTTGTAAAATCGTTGTTTTCTAAAATCATGTCTGATGCTTCTTTTGCAACATCCGTTCCGTCGCCCATTGCAACTCCTATTGATGCTTTTTTAAGTGCGGGAGCATCGTTCACGCCGTCTCCGGTCATTGCAACTATGTTGTCAAGTTCCTTTAGTGTTTCAACAATTCTCATTTTCTGGGCAGGTTTTACCCTTGCATAGACCTGGATGTCCATTGCACGTTCAATATACTCGTTTTGAGAGAGTTCGTCAAGTTCTCTGCCTGTTATTACCTGTCCTGTTGTAAGGATTCCCAAATTTCTTGCAATTGTACATGCTGTCCTTTCATGGTCTCCGGTAATCATCACAACGTCGATTCCGGCATTGATACACTCTTCAACTGCTTTTGCAGCATCCTTTTTTGGAGGATCAATCAGTCCGAGAAGTCCGGTAAATGTAAGGTCACTTTCCGGATTTTCGAAGCCTTCTTTTTTGTATGCAAATCCGATTACCCTCAGTGCATGGCCGCTCATTTCTCCAATTTTTTTAAGTAGTGTTTCCTTTGTTTCAGCTTCAAGTATTTCAATAGTTCCATCATTATCTATGTATTTGCATTTATCTAAAATTATTTCTGGAGCACCTTTTGATAAAACAATATTATTTTCACCGTTCAGTCTATGTATAGTAGTCATCATTTTACGATTACTGTCAAGTGGGATTTCATCAAGCCTTTCAAGTTCGGTTTCGCAATCTCTGCAGTGTCTTAAAATGGCTCCATCGGTCTGGTCTCCAATAACTTTTTCGTTATTTATGCTTGCATTGTTGCACAATTTGCCGATAAGATGTGTTTTGTCCTTGTTTGTGTAGTAGCTCTCGACTACAGTCATTTTGTTTTCGGTCAGTGTACCTGTCTTGTCACTGCAGATGACTGTACATGATCCAAGTGTTTCAACGGACAGCAGCTTTCTCACGATTGCCTTGGATTTTGCCATCTCGGACATGCCCAGCGCAAGTGTCAATGTTAAAACTGCCGGCAGACCTTCAGGAATTGCTGCAACGGCAAGGGAAACTGCTGTCATGAATGTTTCAACAATTGGAACGCCTTGGGCAAGCTCCAGAATGAAAATGGCTATACACACTACAATTGCAATTGCGGATAATATCTTTCCAAGCTTTCCGACACGCTTTGCAAGGGGAGTCTCATCATCCTCCTCCTGCACAACTCCTGCAATTTTTCCCATTTCGGTATTCATTCCGACATTGGTTATGACTCCAACGCCGTGTCCTGAGAGGACATTGGAATCCATAAACATTTTATCGTCGCTTTCCTTTTTGACTGCTGCAGATTCTCCGGTAAGTCCTGATTCATCACAGCTTAACTTATGTGATTCGATTAAAACCAAATCTGCAGGCACTTTACAGCCTTCATCCAAA
Organism: uncultured Methanobrevibacter sp.; assembly: GCA_902789505.1. Classification (GTDB taxonomy): domain Archaea; phylum Methanobacteriota; class Methanobacteria; order Methanobacteriales; family Methanobacteriaceae; genus Methanocatella. Next base: position 7,717 of record CADAOO010000028.1, read on the forward strand.
ACCACAATGTCGCCCACGGTCAATAATTTGGCATCGATTTCTTCAACATGACCTTCCCTTTTTACGACTGCAGTTTTTGTAATCAGACTTTTAAGGCTTTCAACGGCCTTCTGCGACCTGTATTCCTGGATAAAACCCATGATGGTATTAAGCAAAACGGCAAGTATGATTACTCCTGCATCGATAATGTCTCCAATCAGGAAGGATGCGATGGCCGCAATGATTAAAAGGACAATTAGTATATCTGCAAACTGTGATAAAAACAGTATTATTAATGGTGTGGGTTTCTTTTCGATTATTTCGTTTAATCCGTATTTGGATTGCCTTTTTCGGGCTTCATCTGCGCTGAGCCCTTCAAGTGATGTGCTGTATTTGGATAGTATGTCACTCATCATATCACCTTAGAATGTAAAAGCTTGCTTTTTTGAAATTTTTTAATTTCATTTTGACTCTGCCGGTATTTAAATCTTCGTTTGTCAGCGGCTTGATGATGAGTTGGCATCCGATTTCATCAGCCAGCCCTGCAAGGTATGGCTGAAGTTCGCTGGGAGGTCTGATTGAATAGATAATGTCAACATCCCTGTAAAGTTTCAAATCGGGATTTGTAATGTCGTCTTTGATTATGGTTGGGTCTGCAGGGTTTATGTCTGTTTTAATGAGTGTGATGTTATCCTGTTTTTCCAATATTTCTGAAATTAGACTGAATCTGCCGATGCCGACCTCAGCTATTTTAACCTTCCGGTTTTTGGTTTCATTTAAAATATATTCTGCGAAATCTTGCCACATTTTTATCCTCAGGTTAATATATATTGTCAAAACTATTAAAAGCATGATGTTGAAATGTCTGTAACTTTCAAAAAGGAATTGTTTTTTCATGTGGTCTTATGATGGATTGGTTAATTGGATGGTGTGGAGTTAAATTTAAGGAATTTGCCAAACGGAAATGTGCAAGCTCTGAAGTTAAAATTTCAGGAAAGGATAAGAAACGGTGAGTATAAACCGTTAATCGGGATAGCCAAAGCCAACAGCCGGCCCTATTGGGAATGGTGTCTCTTCATTTATGGGTCTAGAGTAGCCTAAAATTCCATGGATCATATTTGATGGACCTGAAAAGGCGTCATTCTCTTCCATAAACTGAAAACTGCCCTGGAAATCGGGTATTGGTGAACTGTAATCATCAAATTCAACTGAATGGTCATTGGCTACCGAAACACACATCGTTGCAACAGCAAAAATAAAAAGCGTTGTCATTATGATATTTTTTTTCATTTTTTTCCTCCTTAATTTCAATGCTTTAAATCTTTTTGATTACTTTTCTTTCAATCCATATATAAAAATTTTCGTATGTAAGCACTCACTTGCGTTTTTATTGTAAAATATATGTTTAATGAACTTTATTTAAAAAAACAATGGGTGTAATAAAAATATTACTTTTTTTAATGGATTAAAGATGCTTTTGTCGTTGCAAAAAAAGTTCAATGATGCAAATTTTATGGGTTGATGTGATTAGTAACAGTTAAATACATTGCCTTTTATAATATTTTTAGTATGAAAGTCAGAAAGTTTGTTCCAAAAGATTTAAAAAGAGTCTATGAAATAGAGAACATGTCGTTTGACCAATCATATGGAATAAACATGTTTCAACAGCTGTATGATATGGGCATCGGATTTCTTGTGGCTGAAATGGATGGCTATGTAATAGGATATGTGATGTTCTGGATAAAGTATGAAAATCAGGGCCACATAATCTCAATAGCTGTTGACAAGAATTATCGCCGGTTAGGCGCCGGAACGGAGCTGCTTGTAAAGGCCATTTCCATCCTGTCTTTGCTTAACATTGATGCAATCTATCTTGAGGTAAGGCAGGAAAACACTGCAGCCGTCAGGTTCTATGAAAAGTTCAGCTTCATTAAGGACCGCGTTGTTCCGGGTTATTACGAAAACGGTGAAGGCGCAATAATAATGTATCTGCCTCTTAAAGGGAGGTAAAGTTTCCGGCCAGTAGCTGCCTGTATTGGGTTATGATTTCCGGCGGAATGGCGCCCATTGAATACAATACTGCAATAAGGACTATATAAAATATTATGATTGCCAGTTGGATGTATCCGTGCTTTTTAGCATTCGGATCTTTTCTTGTAATCAGATAAATTGCAATAATCAGTCCTATAATGCTTCCCAAAATTGAAAGGATGTATCCAAGATATATGACGAACCTGCTTGTTTTTTTTGGTGTAACGGCAGGTTCGGCCGCGATTTCTTTTTTTATGATGATTGGCTTTACAGCAGTGTGGGCTCCTTCAAACTGGCTTTTAAACAATAGTGGAGTGCCGCATTTAACACAGAAATCCGCTTCATCAGGGTTAGGATATCCGCATAAGGGGCATGCACTTTGATCCTGCGGAATTTTCGGATATTCGTATCCGCATCTTATACAAAAACCATATATGTCATCACTTGCTGTGCCGCATTGGGGGCATCTTCTTATCATATTATCACTTAAATATAATTAATAGAAATAGGTTTATAAAGTTTTTTAATTGATTTTTTGAAAAGACGGTGTTTTGCATCATCTGCAAAATCCCTTTGGTTTCAGTCAATAATTATATTAAACTTGGTGAAGATATAATCAAATTGATTATGATTGAAAAAATAGAGATTACCCAAAGGTTCAATTTCAAACGCCTCAACCGCCATTATGAATGTTTCACAATCGATTTTGTAAACAATATGGCATATTATAAGATTTCAGAAAGGGGCAGCGGCGACAAATTCCTGGAGGAAAGTAGCCTGTGCGATGATTCCTGGATTGATATCCTTGTTGATTTGAGGCGTGGAATGACCAGCGATATTCACCGCTTCACCTCAAAGCAGTCAGATGAGCTTCTTTATGCAATTGAAGCTCTGGATTTGTTTGACGATTTTTCATCTGAGGAATTCTCATATTTTGAAAAGCTGGAGATGATTTATTCCTGCATTCTCATAATCTATTCCACTGACGGATATGAGGAGTATTCATTCAAGAACAGTTTTCCGAAAAACTGGACAGTCTTCGGAGAGCTTTTAAAGGATTTCTTCAAGTTTGACGTTCTGCATCTGAACTATCAAATGAAGATGGCCACTCCGCTTTATTATACATTAAAAAGCGACGGCGTCTATTTGGAGAACCATAAACTGGATATCAAAATAATCGAATTCGGCCATTACAGATGTTACCCTTATGAAATGCCGAATCCGAGGCTGATAATTAATTTTAAAGACAAATCCATTAGGGGATATATAGATAAAACATTGACTGGCGATGATGAGGAGCTGATTTTGGGGCTTCTTGAAAGGTATCACGTTTATCTGTGGACGCAGAATGACTATCATCTGAAATCGGATGCAAATGACCCGGAAGACCTTGAGGGTTATGACTGGTATCTTGAGATGGTTTTTGAAGGCGGCGTAATCTGGCATATATTCGGATACAATGACTATCCGGACACATATGTTCACCTTGCCCGTGAGGTGTCAGACATTACCGGCATGGACCTGCTTGAGATGAACACCATTGACGGGGAAAACATAAAATTATTTGAAAAGTACGGAAACGCCAAGTTAAACTGATTTTTTCATTAATTATTTATATTTAAAAAAAGATATTTAATACTATTATATTAATTTAATTTTTACAGTGATAATTATGTCAGAGGTATCATCAAAAGAATTATATGAATTTAAAAAGACATTAAAGGAATTGGCTCAAAAGAGGGGAAGAGGTACAGAGCTTGTTTCCGTTTATATTCCACCGACCAAACAGTTGAGTGATGTCGGTAAGCACATGAGAGATGAGATGGGTCAGAGCGCCAACATCAAAAGCAAGCAGACAAGAAAAAATGTGCAGTCTGCAATTGCGGTGATTCTGGAAAGCATCAAGCTGTACAAGCAGCCTCCGGAATCCGGTCTGGTCCTGTTTGTGGGAATGATTCCTAAGGGCGGTCCCGGCACTGAAAAGATGGAAAAGTATATCATAGAGCCGCCTGAACCTGTCACAACATACTGGTATAAATGTAACAATGAGTTTTTCCTTGAACCTTTGGAATACATGATTGAAGAGCGTGACGTTTATGGTGTGGCTGTAATCGACAGAAACGAAGCTACATACGCTACATTAAAAGGTAAAAAGGAAACAATTCTCGGTCACCTTACAAGTGGTGTTCCCGGAAAGCACAAGGCCGGTGGTCAGTCACAAAGAAGGTTCGACCGTGTAATTGAGGACCTTGCTCACCAGTTCCTGAAACGTATTGGGGACCACATGAATGAAGCGTTCCTGCCTCACAAGGATGATTTGAGAGGAATCATTATCGGCGGACCCGGTTTCACCAAAAAGGATTTCTACGAAGGTGACTATCTTCAGTATGAACTTAAGGAGAAGGTAATGTCCATAGTCGACACATCATATACCGGTGAAGAGGGTATCCGTGAGGTCATTGCAAAGTCAGCCGACGATCTGGCAAACCTTGACGTAATGCAGGAAAAAAAGCTTGTACAAAGATTCATTCAGGAATTGAGAAAGGACAAGGGACTTTACTCATATGGTGAAGAGGAGGTTAGGAATAACCTTATCATGGGTGCTGTCGATGTATTGCTTTTGTCTGAAGACTTGACAAGCATGCGCAAGACATTCGTCTGTCCTAACTGCGGAACCCAAAAGGAATTCACTGTCAAGACCCAGGCTGAAGCTGACAAGCTTGAAGAAAGATGTCCTAACTGCAATGATGTATTGAAAGAAGAATCCTCCATGGACCTTGCTGATGAGTTTGTGGAAAGGGCTGAAGAAATGAATACTGATGTTGAGTTCATATCCACAGAAACTGAAGAGGGAATGCAGCTTTTCAGGGCATTCGGTGGTATAGGCGCAATATTAAGGTATTATGTTGAACATTAATTTGGATAATTGTCCAAATTTTCTTTTTTTTTAATATAGCTTTAATGCATTAATAAAATTTTATATAACATTTTGCCCATATTTGTAATTATGGAAAAGGGAGTACTGTTTGCTGTTTTAATATTGGCTGTGATGCTTTCTATGGGTACTGCATGTGCTGAAAACTTCACAGATTTGAGTCGGGAAATAACTGACAACAGCTATATTGTCTTGAATGATGACGTTGTTTTAAATCAGCATTCATCCAATGAACATAATATTTACATGGAAGGAATTCCAATAGTTGGCAAGGACATTTCTATTGATGGAAATGGCCATGAAATATCCGGCAAGGATTCCAATTCCAATCAGGTCAGAATATTCAATATTAAAAATAGTACTGTAACCTTATCAAACATGGTAATCAGGTTTGCGGCAGTTGATGGCTCTGGGGGAGCTGTTAGTTTTGATAAAAATTCCACTTTAGTTTTAAGGAATGTTACATTTAAAAACAATTCCGCTTTAGGCTTATACGGTGAAGGCGGAGCAGTGTATGCAGGCGGAACCCTTTTTGTTTATGATTGTGTTTTTGAAGACAATTATGCAACCGGGACAGGCGGAGCTATTTTTGCTCCGATTTACAATTGCAGCATTTATTCTTCAAGATTCACCAATAATGCTGCAGAATGGTACGGCGGAGCGCTTTCTTCAGGTGCTGTGGTAAATGTGGATTCTTCCATATTTGACGCCAATAAAGCTTATAGCGGAGGTGCATTCCATCACTCTCTTTGTTCTTATAGTTTAGATTCCGGAAAATCCTTTTTTACCAACTCCAATTTCACATCAAATAATGCTTATTTTGGAGGTGCGATTTCATCTTCAACATTTTATACTATTGTCAATATCAACTGCAATTTTATAGATAATCGTGCTACCAAGGGGGGAGTTTTTTACAAGTCCGCCCGGACAATTGTGGTTTCCTTTGACAGTTGTTTGATTGAGAACAATTCTGCAGAGATTGCGGCTTTTTTCTATGATGACGCATTTTTGGAGTTTTCCGATGAATTGTTTTCCACAACCAAGGTGGATAATTGTATTTTAAGGAATAATGTTGCATCCGCCATGTCTTCAGTGTTTTATGGAAGATCAGCTATTTTTTGGGTCAATAATACAGGATTTTATAATAATCTGAATAAACCAATCTACAATGGGATTGGCAATATTACAGTTATGAACTCCATTATTTCGAATTACAGTGCTGATTTCATTACTCAGTTTTTAGGCGGAAACGTCACTTTTATAAATAATACCTGTGAGGCCGCCGACTCCAATGCTGATGCAATGCTTGATTTATCTGCAGATTCACATCTTATCACTCCGGAATATTATAATAATAATCTTGCAGATAGTCTGTTCACTTTTATTCAGGAGGGTGATGATAATCTGGACGATGGCGAATGCTGTTCAGTTTATCTACGTTTAAACCAAACGGATTTCACAATATCCCACAGAAGAGATGGTGGAATTAATTTAACCATTAATCTTGATAAAAATGGAAATTTCATTCGTCAATTCAAACCTTCTTCAGAATATTTTTTACTGTCAAAGGTTTATACCAACGGTTGGGTTATAGGTACCGGCGGTTGGGATGACAGCTGTGAAAATGAAAAAATAGAAGCTATTGCCAGTGGCATGGTAAAAAATCAAAACATTAATCTTGAAGCGCTGGAGTTAATTTTATCCATTAAAAGAAGTGTAACTGTAGGGCATCTGCTTATTGTCGCTCCCGATGGAACTTACGGAAATGTGATATCCTATAAGGGAAATGACTTTTTAAAGATGGGCATTTTAGATGATGGGGATTACATAATTTCACCGAACAGCCCTGATTTCTGGTGTGAAGATCATCTGGATAACATCCGGGATGTTGTCGAGTCCAATATTAATTTGTCTGCAGGGGATGAATATGGATTTGAAAGGCATTGCATTTTAGTTCATCACATTAATCTTGATGAATCCGGTTTTTCAGATGCATTGTACGTTTCAAATGAGGACGGCAGTCTTGTCGATGACCCTGATAATTATAATTATGTGGATAATTTCTGGTTTAATGAGAAATTCACTCCACGTAATGAAATACCTGTGATTTTAGATTATCTCTATCTTGGAACCTTTTATGATTTGAATAAAACTGTTGTTTCACAAAATGCCACCCGAGGATATAACAGCGATTATGACTTCAAGGCTCAATTCTTAAATCGTGACGGTGATTTGCTGGTAAATACAACCGTAAAGGTCAGTATCAATGGAAAATCCGCTGAATATGTTACTGATGATAAGGGAATTTTGAAAATTCATTTCACTAAACTGACCGCCGCTCAAAATATCGTATTGGCAAATCCGGTTACCGGTGAAGTTGTTAAAAATACAATCAATGTTGTTCCAAGACTGGTCGGATCAGATGTTGTAATGGATTATTCTGCCGAATCCAAATATGTTGTAAAAGTTTATGGTGAGGACGGCAATCCTGCAGGTGAAAATGAGGTCGTTACAGTCAGGCTCGACGGAAAAACTTATGAAATCAGAACAGATTCAAACGGCATAGCAACTTTCACCATTCCAGATACATTGATGCCTGGAACATATGACCTGGAAGCAAGCTATGGTGACCAGACCATCAAAAACACCGTTGAAGTCAGGCAAACTCACAATAATGTTCCTGAAAGACCATCAGGCAAATCTGCAATAAGGTCAATAGTTAAGACCAGTATTAATGACGGTTTTAAAAAGATGAAAGTTTCATTAAGGGTTACAGTCAATCACGGCACGGTCAATGGTACTGTCAATGATGTTTTTCTGATGAATTGGATTAAGAATATCCTTAAAAATCCTTTTGATTTGATTTATCTGTGCTTAATTGCACCTCTATTGGATTTAAAAATTGCACAATTGCCTTTGTTGCTGTTATTGCTGTTTTTTGCATTCTTTTAATCGTTTTTTTGGAGATGGAAGCAACTTTGGAGTAGCTGAAGGTTAGGTCTTGTAATGGTTTGGGGACTTGTCCAAGTTATTTATAGTGCTTCTTTTTTTCTTTTGCTTTTTAGGCGTGTAGTACTCGTTCAGGCCTTCCTCTATGCGTATTCTGTTTATCAGTCTGAAAAAGAGTTCCTTGTCCACGGGTGTTTCCCTGTTAAGCTCCAGATACAGTGAATGCATATTCCGGTTTTTTGTCAGGTATCTGCTTTTCAGCCTTTCGTACTGGCTTCGGGTAATCTTATTGTGTTCCATCATCTTCAACCTTTATTTTATTATTTTGTCCACTAAAATTTAAATTTTGATAGACATTAATACTTAATATGTTAATTGTCATATATAAAGAAAGATGTTTTTTAATTTTATGTATATTTTTGTTTAATTTTTTGCTGTCATTTTTGAATATGTTCCAGATTTTGGGTATAAGATGGGTGATTTTTTGTACATTTGTTTTTCGCCCTTTCGGAATTTTTTGTTGGAAGTCAATTTCCGACTTTGTATATCAATTGATTGCATTCATTGGACATTTTGGATTAATATCTCAAATCGTATATTTAATTAAATAGAAATGTTGAATATTATTATAAAATGTATAAGTAAAATATTAACTTATTTGAATAATATTCGGATATTTAATTAAAAATTGAAAAATATTTAAATATAAGAAGATGCAAATATTATATCATATTGTTAAAAAATTTGATAGTTTAATGATATAAATCTAAATTTGATTTGGAGGAATATTTTTGTCATACGTAGATGATGTAATAGAAACCATTATTGAACAGAACCCTTCAGAACCTGAATTCCACCAAGCTTTACGCGAAGTATTGGAATCTCTAAGGGTCGTCATTGAAGAAAACGAAGAAGAATACAGAAAAAATGCACTTCTTGAAAGGTTAACCAATCCTGAAAGGCAATTCAAATTCCGTGTTCCATGGGTAGATGACAATGGACAGGTACAGGTAAATACAGGATACCGTGTACAGTTCAACGGAGCAATTGGACCTTACAAAGGAGGATTACGTTTCCACCCATCTGTAAACTTAGGTATTATTAAATTTTTAGGTTTCGAACAAATTTTCAAAAACTCATTAACCGGCCTTCCAATCGGTGGAGGAAAAGGTGGATCTGACTTTGATCCTAAAGGAAAATCCGACAGGGAAATCATGGCATTCTGTCAAAGTTTCATGACCGAATTATGCAAATACATCGGAGCTGATACTGATGTACCTGCAGGAGATATCGGTGTAGGCGGTCGCGAAATCGGTTTCTTATTCGGACAATACAAAAGAATCAGAGGTTTATACGAAGGAGTATTAACTGGTAAAGGATTATCCTTCGGAGGATCTTTAGCAAGAACTGAAGCTACCGGTTACGGATTATTATACTTCACAAATGCTATGTTAAAAGCAAACGACATTGACATTGCCGGTAAAACCATTATCGTATCTGGTGCTGGTAACGTAGCTATTTACGCAATCGAAAAAGCTCAACAGTTAGGCGGTAAACCTGTAACCTGTTCTGATTCAACAGGTTGGATTTACGACCCTGAAGGAATCGATGTAGAGTTATTAAAAGAAGTCAAAGAAGTAAGAAGGGAAAGATTAACTGCATATGCTGAAGCAAGACCATCCGCAGAATACCATGAAGGCAAAGGTGTATGGACTGTCAAAGCTGACATTGCCCTTCCATGTGCTACCCAAAACGAACTGCAATTGGAAGATGCTAAAATCCTGGTTGAAAACGGTGTCGTTGCTGTTGCTGAAGGAGCAAACATGCCGACTACCATTGAAGCAACCGAATACTTGCAGGAAAACGGAGTATTGTTTGCACCTGGTAAGGCATCCAACGCTGGTGGAGTAGCTACTTCCGCACTTGAAATGTCTCAAAATTCACAAAGATTATCCTGGACATTTGAAGAAGTTGACTCAAAACTCCAAGGCATTATGGAAAACATCTTTGCAAATGTTGCAGATGCTGCTGCTGAATACGACATGGACAAAAACTATGTTGCAGGAGCAAACATCGCAGGATTCAAGAAAGTTGTTGACGCTATGAACGCACAAGGAATCGTATAGATTTCCTTGACTTTTTTTCTTTTTCAAGAGTTTTCAACTCTTCTTTTTTAATCATTGAATTCATACTATATTCATATGGTTTATTATCTTTGGTTGTCTTATTGGAACCCGTTGTACTGTTTAGTTAACATTTGTTCTGGTGAGGATTTTTCTTTTTCGGCTGAAGATTTTTTTTCAAAAGCATTAATAATTGATTAAACATAAATTATTATGATGTTTACCTATCCTAAAGTATTGAGACCAAAAGACCTGAAAATGATTTCCAGATATCCCTGCAGTGATGAGATAAAGGACGCATACACCAAGTATCTGACAAACTACTCATTTAAGGAATTTGTAGGATTCTGCGAGAACGGCGATGGCGACTTGGAAAGTATGATTTACAGATTCACAGACCTGCAGCTTGAAAGGTTCGAGCCGAATTCCCTGATTTGGGTTTCACATGTGCTGGTCAACTTCCTTATTTACTTCGATGTCAATCTTGATTACGGCAACTGCTATGATGCATATGCATCAGCTCTCCAGTTCACTGTGCTGTTTTTTGCAATGAAGGTCATGATTGGAAAGGTGCCATTTGATGAGGCACAACTCCCTGAACATTCGCTAAACTGCTTTGAAAGGTTATTTGAGAAATGTCCCGACTTCAGATTTAATCTGGAAAATGACTGCACCTTGGCCTACAAGTCCTTCAACAACGATTTTGACTTTACTGCTGAGGAATTCTACACAAAGATTAGAAAACACTTTGACGAATGCGGATACTGATGACAATTGAAAAAATAATGTTTTATACTATAAAGTCAAATCTTTAATCATGCAGACAAATAGGTTTGAAACATTCATGGATGCGGTTCTTGCAATCATCATTACAGTGCTTGTTTTAAAGCTGCCGCAGCCTGAAACCGCAACATGGGCGGCAATATTAAGCTTGAACATAAGGTATGTTACCTATCTGATCTGTTTTATTATTATATTCAACACCTGGTACAATGACCATAACCTGTTCCAGATGGTGGATGAGATAGACAACTCGGTCGTTTGTGTTTATGGTGTTTTGATATGTGTAATATCTCTTGTTCCATATTTTGCAACATGGGTGGCACTGTATCCAACATCCGTTCCGGCACAGACAATGTTTGGAATTCTCTTTTTGGCGACAAACGTCCTCTATACGATTTCCACATATCTCATCATCCGGGCAAACCCGTACAATGAAAATCTTAAAAAAATTGATTTGAGGGACTACAGGAGATACGTTCCCGTGGCGATAATTCTTGCTGGATTCATTTTGACCTACACTGTCTATCCTCAGGGAATTTACATTTCATGTATCCTGGCTACCTTTTACTGGTTCGTCATGGCGGTCATGGCAAAATCCGAAATAGAAAGCAGTGAGCGATTTGAGGCATTGTTCGATGCAATCGTTGCAATCATCCTGACGGTCATCGTGCTTGACATTGGAATGGCTTCATTAGGCACATGGGATGCGCTCTTTGACTTGAAGCTCGAATTCATTGCATATTTCATCAGCTTCATAGTCTGCTTTAATTTCTGGAACTACAACAACAATCTATTTTCAATCGTAAACAAAATAAATGGAAAGGTCATGTGGTTGATTGGATTTGTGGCTCAAGCATGTTACGGGCTTGATTTTATTGTTGTTGCATTGATTTCAATCGTTACTGCCAACGCCCTTAAGGAAGTGGATAAAGGAAATGTTGCGCTTATGCTTGCACTGAAAAGCAATCTGCCGTTGATTTCAACTGTTGTTATCGTATCGGTGGGAATTGCAATCGGTTATTTCTTCTATCCTCCGGCAATTATCATATCCTGTCTGATTTCAATAATTCTGCTATGGATGATTCCGCATCTTCACAGAGGTTGAATCGGTCATATTCCAAAATAGATATATAGCTTTGGGGATATACTATCTTTTAGATTAAATTAATTATAGGTGAAAATATGGCTAATTTCGAAACGGTTGAAGAGGCAAGGGAATTTTTCTACAAAGACAAGTTTGCGGTAATAACTGGAGTCACACTTGATGAGCTTACAGAAGATGAGGCAGTATGTTCTCTTGAGATAACAGATGATCACAGAAATGCGTATGGGGGAGTGATGGGCGGAGTGATTTTTACTCTGGCCGATTTCGCATTTGCTGTATTGTCAAATCAGATTCATCAGTTGACCGTAGCCCAGCAGGTTGATATTCATTATCTTTCAGCTCCAAAAGGGGAAAAACTGATTGCAAAGGCAACCTGTCGCAAGAGCGGACGCACATCTTCTATTGTTAATGTGGACATTTCGGATGACACCGGACGTGATGTTGCCCAGTTCATAGGAACTGGATTTAAATTATAGTTTTGATGTATGTGGGCTTAAACATATTTTCTGAATTATGCTGATGATTTAATATAATATGTTTTGGCTCCAATAATTTTGATACTTTAGAGTATAACTATTTAAAATATTGTCGCTATTTTTAAGTAAAACAAGTAAATTTCTATTGGAATTTTTTAAATTAAAAAAATAAATGGGCAGTTATTTTTTACCCATTTCAATTTCTTTTAGGATTTGATCTATTAAATCGGAGTCCCCTTCAGGCATGGTCTGTTTCTGCTCTACGGTTTCTTTTGGTTTTTGTGGTTTTTCTTGTTTTGGTTTTATAGTTTCCTTGCTCGGAGTTTCATTTAACATTTTGTTAATATCTTCTAAGGATAACTCTTCAATCTTTGATTCCAAATCTGAATAGTAATTGTCTTCAACATGATTTTCTGCCGATACTTCCTGTTGTCGGATTTGAATCTTTTGCGGGGTAATTGTCTGGGACCTTTTTGAAACGTTATTCTTCAGGCTTGGATTAAAGTAAACGCCCGCACAAATGACTGCTATCAGGAAAAAGACAAGCATGTTGGAATATATGTTCGGCTGGCCGGTTAAAAGGGCAATGACAGTATTTATGAAAGGGGGCAGGTAAACTAAAAACAGTTCATCGGATTCTGTTCTCACATAAATTAAGCCAAGCAGTATCACTGAAAGAATCATGTATATCAGAGGATTGTTGAATAAAACCTCTAAAATCGGATTTTCCTGCCATGTGTCAACATACGAATCTATAATGGCATAACTGCCTTGTTTTGTATTTACTGAACTTATCTTTTCATATTCCTGTTCAGGTTCAGCATTTATTGTTGAGAAAAACTGATTTTGAGCGCCCTTAAGGTTAATGTTGTTTTCAAACGCATCATCTGCAGGTATTTTTAATTTATCAGTCTGGACATCGTATACGAAGTTTAGGGATGCAATCAGGAATATGCAAAGTATGGCTAATCCGATAAACTTGACAAATGCATCTTCAGAGGCGCCTCTTTTCAGGAGGTAATATGCAACTGCTATTAATGTGGGTATTGCAATGACAATTCCGTAATTGTTCAGTCCGCTCATGATTCCTATTGTCAATGCCATTAAAATGATTGTCTTTGTGTCGAGCTGACCCTTTTTATCAAGCATCACCTTAATCAGGAAACATAAACACATTATGGAATAGGCAAAAAGGACATAGCTTGACAGGGTAATTGAATAAACAGCATTTATCGGAATCAAACATAAAACCAGTGTTATGGCAAATTGGGCGACAAATCCGTTGCTGCTTTGTGAGGAATCATCACGGTTATATTTGCAGATTGCTGTCCACATTAATGCAAATACCAATATCTGAAATGCGCCGATGCTGAGCGGTGTTCCAAAGATTTTAATCAATAGCATTTCGATTAATGTGTGAAAAATCGGATGGGCAGTTGTAAATTCGCCGGTAGCTATCTGGTGAAGCTGACTGTATGAAGAAACAGTTAAGACACCAGGATTATACACAAAAAGGTATAATAGGAATATTATAATCGGAACGAGAAATATCATTAAGTCCCTATAATTAAATTTCAGTATTCTGTTTGATTCGGTTGCGTTTGAATTCATAAGTACCCCTTTGTTTTTTAAAGTATTTAATTTATTTCATAGATGATTTTCATTGAATTTCAAAAAATAAATTAAAAACATCCAGTTACTAACTGGAGTGTATTAATTTTGAAAACTGACAGTTTTCCACTCTTCCGACAGGTTCCAGGGAATATCCTGGTGGCAAGTCTAATTTAGTTCCGTCATCACGATATGCCATATAGATGTTTTTATCTTTATATTTGTTGACATCATCAGGTATTAGGAACTTGGAATTCTTATTGTCATATATCTTAGCCCAATCCCGTGCACCTTCCCGGTGGCCGATTGTATAATCCTCATAAACCGTTCCCTTCTTAAGCTCATTGTAGAAATGAACTAATTTTACTTTACTGTTAATTATAACAACGGAATCATTGTTGTTGATACTATCAAGGAACTTTTGATCCTTAACCAGTTTGTCATGGTTTTTGGATATTTCATTGATTTGGTCGGATAGATTGACCGCACCGAATAACAGCAGAAGAATCACAATAGGAATGACAAGCTTTTTAAAGTCAAGCCTTGAAATCATAATTGAAATTGAAAGCCATAGTACTCCCATTGCAGGAACAAGATATCTGTCTGCGGTATTCCTGAAGAATATTGCTGCAAGAATTCCGCTTAACAGTGTTCCAATGAAAATTAAAAAACCGAATAGAATGAATTCATTTTCTTTTGGTGATTTCTTGTATTGAATTAAGATGTAAATAAACAATGCCAAGAATATGATAACGCCTATTAACGGTATTAATGTATCTGATGAACTGGAAAATGCTGATGAGAAAAATTCAAAGATAGCATCCAATGATATGGTATTCGCCCAATTGCCTCCTTTATCTTCAATTGTCTGTTTATATAGGATGAACATCCATGGAATAAAGCATAAAATACCGTATATCGCTGAATAAATCCACATCTTTAATTGGGATTTGTTGTTAATCAGTATATGTGCCAGTAATAAAATGTACAGTACAATAAATGAAAATGCCACAAAATAATGGGTGTATGCTCCTAAAATAGCCATTACAGTGAGTATAGCCCAATTCTTAAGTTTAGGTTCCTTTAAAATTTCTCCTGCGGAAATGAAACCGCATACGAGTAACAGTGTTCCTAAAGGATACATTCTTGCAATTGAAAATACTGTAAAGAAGCTGCTCATGGCTATGAGGGTAAATGCAAACAGTCCTCCTGCCAGCCATCCGTAGTCTTTTCTTATTTTGGTATATGATATGATATAGAGAATCAGATACGGGATGGCGGACATCATTTTCATGAGAATGATCTTGTCAAATTTGATATGGAGAAGATTCAGCACCTTTGCCGGCGCCCAGACTGTTATATAGTATAGCGGAGGATGCACATCTCCTGCGGTAATATGCACCATGTCCCTAAGGGAAAGGGTCATCAGACCTTTTGTAAACCATTCGTCAATGTGCAGAAAAGGTTTCTGGATGATTAGAAATACCATTAAGCCAAATATCACGAGGCTCAGTACAAATAAAAACTTTCCCAGATAATCTTTATAGATATTCGTTTCATTTGAATTCAACATTAATCACCTATTTGATATAAATTGTTATTACCTATATTTTTATTAATCTTTATATTTATATTGGATTGTCAAATGACGCTTTTGGTTTTTTCATGAAAAAATCCGGTTTCTGATGCTTTTATTCATCTTTTATTATGGATTATTGTATGGATGCTAATTAAAAAAATAAAAAAAGTGGAGATTATAAAAAATCCCTATATGATTTTAATCTTTATGTCTCTTGTCACGGCATTGTAGGCGCTGTTTCCACCGTACATTGCCTGGGCAGTGAATGTTCCCACTGTGTTGATGTTGATTTTGATGCTTGCAACGCCGTTGATGTCGGTAAATCCTATGTAAGTTTTGCCGTTTAGCTTGAGAACTATTTTTGAGTTGGCGATAAGAGGCTGGTTATATCTGTCTCTCAAATGGACTTTAACGACTTTGTTGTTGTCGCTTGCATTGAACTGGCTGTCGGCACCGCGCACCATTACTGAGGGTGTCTGTTTGATGACTCTGATGTATCCTGCTTTGGCGGATGAGCCGTACTGGTCGTCGCCGTCAAAGCTGACTGTTGCATCATGTGTACCGAAACCGATGCCCACTCTGATGTATGCGTCACCGTTTTCATCGGTTACGCCTTTCCATACTGAATTGTATGCTCTGATGTAAACGGTTTTGTTTGAAAGAGGCTGGTTGTTGGCATCCCATAAGGTAACTTGAACCATTTTTGTTTGGGTAACGAAGTACAATGCATTGCGCAGGTAGATTTTTGCCTGTTCCTTAGTTACTGTAACTGTTTCCTGATTGGAATTGTAATAAAGATTGTTGCCATAAGCCATTACTTTAACAGCATTGCTGCCGCCGCTCAAACTACTGGTTGAGAATATGGCCTGACCATTGGCATCGGTAACAAAATACTTCACACCGTTACAGGCAAAGCCAACTTTAACTCCACTTACAGCATTTCCATCCTCATCTTTTACAACAGCAACAATTTTTTTGGTATCGTGGTCATATTTGGTTGTTAAGAAGGTTACTAATTTAGGAAACACATCATTATCGCCCATGCCGGTACTTTTTCCCTTGAAAATACAGCTATTTATTTTACAACTATATGCTGCTCCACCGAACTTAGGAACAATGTTGCCCATAAAAGTACAGTTCACAGCAGAACTGCTAGCCATAGCACCACCATAAATGGCGGTGTTATTTATGAAAGTACAGTTCACAGGATAACTAACATACATAGAACCACCATACGCCTCGGCAAAATTACCAATAAAAGTACAGTTCACTGCAGAACCATAAGCCATAGCACCACCACTGTCTGCAGTATTATTAACAAAAGAGCAATTCACAGCTGAACCAAAACTAATAGCACCACCATGATCTGCATAATTATTGATAAAAGTACAGTTCACTGCAGAACCATAAGCCATAGCACCACCAGCACCAGCATAATTACCCTCAAAAGAGCAATTCACAGCAGTACAATATCCTTTGATAGCACCACCGTCATAGGAATTACCATTCTTGAAAATAATATCTTTAAACACTACCTCACCATCCATGCCATCCATTAGTTCAACATTAAAAATGCGGGCAGCATTATTTCCACTGATTGTGTAACCATTACCGTAAACAGTTACGGCATGACCAACAGTTATCCCATCAATAAAACTAAAATCAGAATTAACGTTAAAAGCATAATTGTCATTCAGATAAATATCTGAACCGCTTTTTTCAATTAGATTTTTCAAATCAGTGAACGTTTTTCCATCAAGTCTATCAAACCAAGTCACGTTATATGTATCTTTTCCAGTAGGGGCGTTGTTATTGTTGAATTTGGAGCTGGTTGATACTTTTGCACTATATATTGCTCCACCATAATCTGTTGCAGTATTACAGTTGAATGTACACTTATCAGTTGTACCTTCACTCATTGCCCCGCCATTTTCTGCAGAGTTACATTCAAAGAGACTATTATAAGCTACAACATTGTAAATTGCACCACCTTCTCTGGCATGATTGTTCTTGAAAGTGGAATTGATACAAATGCCATTAAACATTGCTCCTCCATACTCAGCAGAATTATTGATGAAAGTACAGTTCACAACAGTGGTCCGTCCACAGACAGCACCACCTTGATATTCGCCATGGTTATTGATGAAGGTGCAGTTTGTTATTGTAAGAGGTTCATTATCCACAAAAATCGTAGAGCCAACTGTATGGCAATTCATAAAAATACAGTTCATTATAGAACCGTTAGCTGCAAACCAATCAACAGCACCAACATCAGTCCAATTCACGAAACTGCAACCAGTCATAATGCCCTTGTCACCAGTCCAATATATGCCACTGCATTCATCGCCAAATGAATTCGCAAAGGAAATGTCTCTTAAAGTAACTGAAGATGCTTTAACATTAAATATTGTTGCTTTTGAATTATTTTTGATTATTGCAAATCCGTTACCGTTAATTGCAATGCTCTTGTTAATGTCTATTCCATCTTGGTAAATGGAATCATCATTAGTGTAGACATAATTTCTAGTCAAATTCAATTCATCTGTTGCGCTGGCTATTTCGTTTGCAAGGTCAGTAAATGTTCCATCAGGATTAGCACTTAGAATTTCTGTGGAAATTGTTGATTCCTTTTCGATTAAATCGTTATTGCCAGCCAATATGTCATCATTCATGTCACTTGCAGATGCATTGGCAATGCTGAATAGGCAAATGATGAAGCATATGGCTAGCAGTCCCCCTTTATGTTTCATAACCATATTCCTCCTATTTTATTGATTAGAATATATTTTTGTCATTGTGGGTATATACATATTTTGAAATGATTGTCAGCGCTGAAAAATTAGATTGATATTTATACGGGGAAAAGTCAATTGGTGATTTAAGATTTATGAAAAAATAGAAAAGATAGAGATTGTGTTTTTAATCTCTAT
>CADAOO010000029.1 GCA_902789505.1 uncultured Methanobrevibacter sp.
ATCATGCTGTCGAGAGTTTCCCTGAGCATGTCGATACTTGCCTTTATGATTACGATGGAAATGATTACACCAAGTATCCCTTCAAGTGAGATGTGCCAGAATATTGATATTATTGCTGCAATCAGTGTTGAAAGTGACAGTATCGCATCGAAAAAGGCATCGCTTCCGGAAGCAACCAGTGCCTGTGAATTGATTTTTTCCCCGACGCCTTTTACATATCTTCCAAGTGCGAACTTGACAATCACAGCCACAGCAATGATGATTAGTGAAACGGTGGTGTATGATGTAACGTCAGGGTTGAATATTTTAGGCCATGACTCCATCAGTGCAGTGATACCTGCCCAGAGGACAATTGCCGCAATGATTACGGATGAAAAATATTCTATTCTACCGTATCCATATGGATGTTCCTTGTCAGGGGCCTTTCCTGCAAGCTTGGTTCCGATGATTGTAATTATTGATGAAAGAGCATCGGTCAGATTGTTTACGGCATCCAGAGTGATGGCGATTGAGTTTACAAGTATTCCTATCGTTGCCTTGAACGCCACCAGAATAAGATTTACGACGATGCCGATAACGCTTGTTTTTACAATTTTATCTTGTCATGACATACATATAGTTTTATTTCATTTGATTTATAAACTAAGTTATTCGCCGGCATATTTGGGTTTAAATTGGTATAACAATTATTAACTATTAATTTAAAAGATAGTATTAATCTATCTCAAAACTGTGATTCTATGGTGTTAAGAAAAATTCGAAATTTGAAGGAATGTTTAGACAACTCGTCAATTTATGATGCATATTACAATGATTCAATTGATGAGAATCTTGCTTATTTCGAATCAAGAAACGGCCGTGACTTTACCGGAAACATCTTCAGAATTGTTGAAGAGGTATCGACAGGCAAGTACGGTGACCTTAAAATCCACGTTTACGCAACGCCTGCCGTTAAAAATAAGATCATGGAATATGAGAAAAGATACGATTTGAAGATATCCAAAATCATCACCGACAAAAAGCAGGCCGCAATTTCACTTGAAAGGGCAAAATACGTTTTTACAGATTCCGGAATCCAGGGCAAATATGTCAAAAGGGACGGCCAGATTTTCGTAAATACGTGGCATGGAACCCCTTTGAAGCTTATGGGCTGCGATAACATTTCTGAAATCACAACCCTGGGATATATACAGCACTCCCTTTTGAATGCGGACTATCTCATCTATCCTAACGAGTATATGGCAGATAAGATGACTAATGCATACATGATTGAAAAGATATTTCCTGGCCATGTGCTCTTTGAGGGATATCCGAGAAACAGCGTATTTTTCACTAAAAACACGGACCTTAAAGCCGAACTTGATTTGAATGACATGGATGTGTTTGTCTATATGCCGACATTCAGGGGAATCCTTTCCGATATGGATGATGAGGGCCAGAGGAATGATGTTGAAGATTACCTCTCACAGATTGACCTGAAGCTGACCGACAGCCAGGTTCTCTTTGCCAAGCTGCATGCATATAACGAATCTCAGATTGATTTCAGCAAATTCAAACATGTAAAGGCATTTCCCAACGGCTATGAGATATATGAAATCCTCAATCTGGCCGACGTATTGATAACTGACTATTCAAGCGTATTCTTTGACTTTGCAAACACCTCAAGAAAAATTGTCATCTTCAATTATGATGAAGACGATTACATGTCCTACAGGGGCTTTTATTTCCCTCTCAAGGATTTGCCCTTTGCAAAGGTGCAGGATGTTGACGCTCTCATTGGCGAGCTCAACTCACCCAAGGAATATGATGATTCCCTGTTCATTCAGAGGTTCTGCACGTTCGACAATCCCGATGCCGCAGCCAATATCTGCAGGCATGTATTCAAAGGCGAAAAAACATCAAGGGAAATTTCAATCAAAAACGACAAACCGAATGTGCTGATTTACGGGGGTCCTCTTGAAAACACCGATTCTCTTATTGCACTGCTTGAAAGTGCCGATACTGAAAACTACAATTTCTTCGTCACATTCAATCCGTGGGATAAAAACATCAGGGAAAATTATGCTACAATATTTTCCAGGTTCCCTGAAGGCATTGAGTTTTTACCGTTCAGGTCCAATCTGATTCCTACATTATCTGAAAAGCTTGATTACAATAAGTACTTCAAGCCGAACAGCAATATGAAAATGCCTGAAAGTTTAAGGAATCTATTCAAAAGATCATTCGAAAAGCAGTACGGCGCCATTGACTTTGAGTTCATTCTTGATTTTTATGGAATGAACCCCAATGTATCCCTGATTTTTGCAAATTCCAATCAAAGGAAAATATTATGGCAGCACAGCGATTTGACAAATCAAATCGGCACCAATATCCTGAAGGAAATTTATGACAGTTTTGACCTGGTTGTGACAGACTCAGGGGAAATCAAAAAGAAAGTCAGTGAAATTTCTCCTAAAGCCAATGTAAAAATTTACTGAAACACCAATTTTCGGATTTAATCAGCTTATTTTGAAAAATATTTTATATTACTAAAAACATATGTTATATTATAATGTTTTAGTAAATATTAAGCTTTTACTAGCCTCAGGAGTTTTGAAATGAAAACAAGAGTTAGTGTTATTATTCCCGTATACAATGTCCATGAATTTCTGGAGGAGTGTGTTGACTCAGTGCTGGCGCAGACTCTCAATGACATGGAACTGAGCGACGGATATGAAAGAAACCTTCAGATAATTCTGGTTGATGACGGGTCAACCGACAGCAGCCCCCAGATTGCCAAAAGATATGCAAGAGAACATGAAAATGTTGAATATGTCCATGAGGAAAACCAGGGATTGGGGCATGCAAGAAACTACGGATGTGAATTTGCTGTAGGTGACTACATCATTTTCCTTGATTCTGATGATGTTGTTCCCGAAAACGCGTATGAGTGGATGTACACTGCAGCCGTCAAAAACGGAAGCGACATGACCATAGGTAACGTATGGAGGTTCAAGTCTGCGGGAGCACTGATGTCCAACATACACCAGGTCGCATTCAATGGCCTTGAGGAAGTCACACACATTACCAAATCTCCTGAACTATTTTATGACACTACTGCCTGGAACAAGTTAATCAAAAAAAGTTTCTGGGATAAGCATGGCTTCAGATTTCCTGAAGGAATTCTCTACGAGGACATTCCGGTAACCATACCTATGCACTTTCTTGCAAACAATGTTTCCCTTGTTCATGAAAACTGCTATCTGTGGAGGATAAGGGAAGGCTTGTCCAAGTCAATCACCCAGACAACAGCCGAGACAACCAACCTGAGGGATAGGCTTTTTGTAATGGGTGAAGTCGATAAATTCTATAAGGAAAACGTGGACGACGAGAACCTTCACCATGTAAAGAACATGAAATGGCTCAAGAACGATTTGATGATATTCATCAACAAGCTTCGAAGCGTCGATGAACATGAATCCCATGAGCTTATGAAGGGCATGCAGGAATATGTAAGGCAAAACATCAATCCGGATGACTTCACTCATCTAAACGAATTCGACAGACTGAAATACAGGTATCTGATGGATGACGATTTCGACAGCCTGGTTGGGGTTCTGAATTTCCAGCATGAAAAGCTGAAGGTCACCAAGGTCTATCAGAAAAACTCACACGTGATGTTTGATGGCGATGCCGAACTGTTGGGACAATCTCCATTCTGCATTGACCAGTTCGTAAGGGAATCATCAAACTTCAAATACATTCAGGGTGTTTCATACACAACGGATGGAATTGAAGTCAGAGGTTTTTGCGTAATTCCCGGATTGGACATAAAGAAATTTTCAGACAGACAATATTCCTTTTATCTTGTAAACAGCAAAAGCAGAAAGAAAATGCCATTGAAGCATGAGGATATTGAAACAGGAGACATCAGGTCATATGACATCCGTTTCGGAAGGGCATTCTCATATGGAGCATCAGGATATAAGATAATCGTTCCATATGAGGACCTGAACGGCAATCAGGACTTTGAAGGCGAAAACAGGATAATGATGTCATTCACCCAGGAAGGCATCAATCACAATTTCTTTGCGGGTTCAGCAAGGGCTGATGTGCGAAAGGCAAGTAACCTGAAGTCAAATATATACAGGGATTCCTATTTCCAGATTAAATACACCCTTAAAAACGAAGTGATCATTGACGTGCTTCCGATGAAGGACAAGTTCGAAAGCATAACCCTCGAAGGGGACAATATACATATCCACTCACCCTACAACGGGGACCTGCTGGTCTATTATGAGGCTGATTCCATCAACGATGAGGTGAAGATTCCATTCGAATATGATGAATCAGACATGTGCTATAAGGTCAGTGTAGAAAGGCTGAGTGACCTGGCTGGAAAAATCGTATATGCAGATGGAAAGCCTGCAGTATACAAATCAAGGGAACTTTTGACTTTGCATTCAAGCCATGGGCAGTGCATTATAGATGCAACAGACGATTATCTGCTGGACATTCGCAGGTTCGACAATACCACAGAAATCATAAGCATCACCAAATCGGGCGGTTTCTTTGACATCACAGCAAAAACATATTCCATGAAAAGCAACATCCGCTCTGCATCACTTTACTTCAAAAATCCATTGAACCAGAAGCACTATGTAGTATCAAAAGGAAAATTCAGGAAAAACGCAGACATCACATTTAAGCTTGACCTGTCAAGCAGGAAGATTACTAATGACCTTTATCAGGGAATCCATGATCTGTATGTTGAATATGAATGCGATGACGGCACATTTTCAACAGGCCTATATGCAACAAAGGAGTTTGATGAGGTTTACTCAACAGGGGAGTATGACTACAGGGTCTGTCGTGAGGATATGGGCAGATTGTCAGTTGAAGTTAAAAGGAAATGGAGGATTTATGAGGATACACCCGGAAAAAGACTGAAACATTCAAAGTTATCCTACCGCTTCTTTTTAAAGTTGCCTATGCATAAGAAGAGAATCATCTTCGAATCGATGTGGGGAGCAAAGTACAGCTGCAATCCAAGATATCTCTATGAATATATAGACAAGAACCATCCAGATTGGGAATGCGTATGGGTGCTGCATGACAAGCACATTCCTGTCAACGGAAATGCAATTCGAACAAGAAGGTTCTCCCTTCCGTACTTCTACTACCTTGCAACATCAAAGTATCTGGTGAACAATGTCAATTTCCATGACCATTATGCAAAAAGGCCAGGTCAGACAGAAATTCAGACAATGCACGGAACACCTTTAAAGACCCTTGGTCTAGATGTGGCTGCCGATTTTCCAACAAAGATAAAGGAAGAGAAATTCGTCAATAAATGCAGCCGCTGGGATTATCTGACAGTCCAGAGCGATTTTGTTGCAAACATCACTGAAAGATGCTTCAGATTCAGGAAAAAATTTCTGAAATACGGCTATCCGAGAACTGATATCCTATATACAAAGGACAATCCGGACGACATTGCAGATTTGAAGGAAAAGATGGGCCTTCCGCGTGACAAAAAGGTCATTCTTTATGCCCCTACATGGAGGCTCAGAAACAGATTTGACCTGATGATTGATTTGGAGTCATTTAAAAGGTCTCTGTCAGATGAATACATTCTTATTTTAAGGCTTCATCATTTATCAGCATCCGGATGGAAACAACCTCCTAAGGATGATTTCATCTATGATCTGACTGATTATGATTCGGTTGAGGAGTTGTATCTCATTTCAGATATATTAGTTACCGACTATTCCTCTGTAATGTTTGACTATGCGATTCTTGACAGGCCGATTTTCCTGTTTACTTATGATATGGAAGAATACCGTGACAAGCTGAGGGGAATGTATTTTGACATTGAGGAATTGGCTCCCGGACCTATTGTATATACATCAAAGGAACTGGAAGAGGCCATTATCAACATTGATGAAACAGAAAAGGAAAGCAGGGCATTGAGACACAGATTCCAGGATAAATTCCTTCAGTATGAGTGTGCAAATTCATCAGAAAAGATATTCGATGAAGTCATGAAGAATGAAAGGGAAGGTCTTTTAAGTAGAATTCTATCCAAAATTTTCCCATAATATTCAATTTAACAAAGATTAATAACATATGATTTTAAATATATTATTATAATAGTACTTTTGGTGAAAAATTATGAACGTAGGTGTTATTGGAGCGGGCAGTTTAGGCACTGCACTGGCTCAGACAATAGCTCAGAATGTTGACGAAGTCATTTTGCACTTGAGAAGGCAAAGTCTTGCAGATGACATAAACAGCACCGGATTCAACAGCGAATATTATCCGAATGTCAAACTGCTTGACAATATCTCTGCCACCTGTGATTTGAATGACTTGAAGGACTGTAAAATCATATTCCTCTCAATACCGTCATCAGCATTCAGAACTATATTGGATGATTTGAGAGGTGTTGTTTCAAAGGACACAATTCTGGTTACAACAGCAAAAGGAATTGAATATCCCTCACTCAAGACAATGGGCAATATCATTGAAGAATACTTTGATGACAATTATGTTTCTCTCTCAGGTCCGAATTTCGCTTCTGAAATCGTTCTTAATCTTCCGACGGTTTCAAATATAGCATCCAATAATGAAAGGAATGCCGAAACTGTTAAAGAAGTGCTGTCCACAAACCAGTTCAAGGTAAAAATAATAGATGATGTCGTCGGTCTTGAAATCTGCGGCATAATCAAAAACATCAACGCAATAGCCAACGGAATATGTGAAGGCATGAACGTGAATGAAAATGCAAGATATGGAGTTTTGACAAAAGGGTTTGAGGACACAATCAAGATTATAGAAAGCATTGGAGGTAATGCTGCAACTGCAAGTGAATACTGTGGATTTGGGGATTTGGTTCTGACCTCCACATCCTTTGAAAGCAGGAACCACACACTTGGAATGCTTTACGGCCAGAGACTGATAGTCGATGAGAAGGCAAGCGGAATAGTATTTGAAGGAAAAAATTCCATTATGGCAATCAAGGACATATGCGACAACAACGGCATTGAAAGCGTTATCGTTGATTTTGTTCATGATGTTATAGTTGGCCATGCGCTTCCAAAGATTGCATTCAGAAAATTATGGGCAGGTATAGAATAGGTGAAAACTATGATTGGAGTAATATTGGCTGCTGGAATGGGAACAAGACTTATGCCACTTACAAAGGATATTCCAAAAGCCTTGCTTAAGATTAATGAAACTACATTGCTTGAAAGAATGATTAGAAACTGCATCAATGCAGACATAACAAAATTCATTGTAATGGTCGGATACAATAAGGATAAGGTAATTGATTTGTGTCCGAAAATAGCCGAAAAGTACGGCGTTGAAATAACCACACTTGAAAACGAGAAATATGACGTGACAAATACATCAGTCTCCACATTCATTGCTTCAGAAATGATAGAAAAGAATCCGGAAGATTTCATTCTGGTGAACGGTGACAATGTTGTGGACCCTGAAATCATAAAAAGAATTGCGAAATGCCCGCACACAGGCATGATAATAGACAACTTCAAGGATTTGAATGAGGAATCCTTCAAGATTATAATTGACGATGAAATATTTAACGAAGACAGGTCCATATCAAACGGCAGCATCAACTCAATTGGAAAAGGCCTTGATATAGCATCTTCAAGCGGGGAATTCATTGGCGTTTCAAAAGTCATAGGTGATGATATTAAAGAATTCAATGAGATATTATCAGAATTGATTAGCCAGGACCCTCAAAACTACTATGATTTTGCCTATAAGGACCTGAGCAAAATCAAAACCATTGACTTTGTCCTGACAAACGGTTTGAAATGGACAGAAATTGATGATCACAGAGATTGGGAAATAGCTCAAAATCTAGTAAATGAATTGGAAAAGGTGTAATGAATGTATAAAAAGATTTTACTTCCAACTGACGGATCAAATTATGCTGAAGAGGAAGCTGAAAGAGCATCAAGACTGCTTGCTGACGGAGGTGAGATAATTGTCCTTTCAGTTGCAGGCAAGCTGACGTCATCCGCATTTCAATCAAGATCTAACGTGAAGAAGGTTAACAGGGAATTGTACAAGGAAGCTGAAGATAATGTTGAACATATGTTGAGTCATTTTGATGAAACCGTAAACGTTCGCGGCATGGTTGTTGTCGGTTTTGCGGCAGAATCCATCATTGAAGTGGCTGAAAAGGAAAAGGCGGATTTGATTGTAATATCATCTTCAGGCAAAAGCGGACTTCACAGATTCATTCTGGGAAGTGTAACTGAAGAAGTTCTTAAAACATCAGAAATTGATGTTCTTTTAGTGCCAAACAAGGAATAGGTAATCTTATGAATAAAAAAGTTTTAGCGATTGTAATTGCAGTGCTGGTAATAGCTGTCGGAGCATATCTCTTTATTTCCGTAAATTCACAGGAAACAATGATAAGCGTTACAAGTGCCTCAACACTTAAAAACGGCGATTTCTTCACAGTCGTCCTGAAAGACAACTACCGAAACGTCTATCCAGGCCAGGTGATTGACGTGAAGATTCTGGATGAAAAAGGATGGGCGCATCACTACAATGCCACCACTGATGAAAAAGGTCAGGCAAGCATATTGATTCAGGGAATGGAAAACGGTAATTACAGTGTTCATTCACAATTCAACGGAACCATGTTTTTACATAAGTCCAAATCCGTAGACAGCCTTGAGATTAATGACGGTATGAATTAGGAAATGAAAGCAATAATATTTTATCAGGGATTAGGGAAAATATTATTTTTATGAAAGAGAAATATTATAATGAAATATGAAATTGAACTTTGGATTATGCCAGATATGATGTTGGGTGTTATTTTATGAAAACTGCTGTTCTGATTCCATGTTATAACGAGTCCGCAACAATCAAAAAAGTTGTTTGCGATTTCAGGAAGGTCATGCCTCATGCTGATATATATGTATACGATAATAATTCAACCGACGGAACCGATGAAATTGCAAGGGCCGCCGGTGCTATCGTCAGATACGAATATAATCAGGGAAAGGGTAATGTAGTGAGGACAATGTTCAGGGAAATCATTGCTGACTGCTACATCATGGTGGATGGTGACGATACCTATCCCGCCGAAGCGGCTCTCGAATTTGAACAGCTTGTACTGGACGGTAAAGCCGATATGGTTATAGGCGACAGGTTATCCTCAACATACTTTGAGGAAAACGACAGGCCCTTCCACAATACCGGAAACAGGGTGGTTAGAAAATTCATCAACATGTTCTTTAAAAGTGATTTGAATGACATAATGACTGGAATGAGGGCATTCAGCTATAATTTTGTAAAGTCTTTCCCGATTTCATCAAAGGAATTTGAAATCGAAACTGAAATGAGCGTATTTGCGCTTATGAACTCTTTCAAAATCGAAGAGATACCTGTGGAATACAGGGACCGTATAGAAGGAAGCGAATCAAAACTCAATACATATACCGACGGTTTAAAGGTCATCAGAATGATCTTCTCATTAATACGTGATGAAAGGCCGCTGATGTATTTCACCACAATTTCCCTGCTTCTCTTGCTGATTGCGGCAATACACTTCTTCCCGATATTGTTTAGGTTCTTCAGTACAGGTGTGGTCGTTCAGATTCCGTCACTGATTGTGATTTCAACTGTCGTAATTGTAGCTACAATTACATTCTTTACAGGTGTTGTCTTGCATGTGCTCAAAAAGCAGCATGCCGATGAACTGGAACACCATCTCATTATGCTTAATGAAATGAAAAATAAGAAAGAATAGATTAATTATTTATATTTTTGTTTAATTTTCTACTGTTTTATATCACCACCATCCCATTAATATTCATTTTGTTTATTAACGGATATCTTAAAACTTTTCAAATTGAATATAAATACATAAATATATTAAAGAATATAAAATAATATAGTAGATTTTTTCTACAATATAGTTATAACTATTCGGTGTTTTAAATGAATAAAAAGATAGGTTTTATTTTAGCTTTAGTCCTCGTATCTTTATTGATGCTAGGCACTGCAAGCGCGGGATTTTTGGACTTTCTGGGAGGAGGAAATTCAAACCAAACCGCAAATGACAACAGCACTTTCATTGTAGGTTTTGATGCAGAATTCCCACCTTACGGATATATGGATGACAAAGGAAATTATACTGGTTTTGATTTAGATTTAGCAAAAGAAGTATGTGCAAGAAACAACTGGACTTTCAAAGCTCAACCAATCGATTGGGATGCTAAGGATGCAGAATTGGACTCAGGTTCTATTGACTGTATTTGGAACGGATTCACCATTGATGGAAGGGAAAACGATTATCTCTGGTCTAACCCATACTTCAACAACAAACAGATCTTTGTTGTAAAATCTGATTCAGGCATCAGTAGTATTGCTGACTTAAAAGACAAAGTTGTAGAAACTCAAAAAGACTCATCTGCATTAGCTGCTCTTGAAGGGGGCAACAAATCAATTGCAGACACATTCAAACAATTAACCCAGGTTGCTGACTATAACACCGCATTCATGGATTTAGAATCCGGTGCATGTCAGGCAGTAGCTATGGATATTGGTGTTGCTGAATACGATATTGCAAACAAAAACAACACAACTAGCAATTTCACAATATTGAAAGACTACATTACTACTGAAAAATATGGTATCGGATTCAAAAAAGGCAATACTCAATTGAGAGACCAAGTACAAACCACTTTAGACGAAATGTTTAAGGACGGTACTGTCACAAAAATTGCAGCAAAATACGGCATCTCTGAAGATGCTTTAATCCAACCATAATCGATTAGTTCAAGAGGGGAGAATAAGTGAGATGATATTGAGTACAGTTATACAACAATTGCTTGAAGGTATGATTACCTCCATAGAAATATTTTTACTTACTCTTTTATTTTCCCTTCCTCTCGGTTTGGCTGTAGCCGGAGGAAGGATGAGTAGATTCAGACCGCTCAGGTGGCTGATGAAGTTATATATTTCAATTATGAGAGGAACACCATTGATGTTACAGCTAATTGTGGTATTCTTTGCACCATATTATTTATTTGGAATAAGCCTTTCTACTGAATACAGGTTTATTTCAGTTATCATTGCTTTCACTATTAATTATGCCGCTTACTTCGCTGAAATTTACAGGGGAGGTATCGAGTCAATTAATAGCGGGCAATATGAAGCTGCCCAGGTATTGGGTTACAGCAAACTTGAAACATTTTTCATAATCATTATGCCTCAGGTAGTGAAAGTCATTCTTCCTTCAGTAACTAATGAAGTAATTACTCTTGTTAAGGATACTTCTCTTTCATTTGTTATCGCAATTCCGGAAATGTTTACAGTAGCTAAACAGATTGCAGCTGCAGATGCTTCAATTGCCGCATTGTTAGTGGCTGGTTTATTCTATTATGTATTCAACATACTTGTAGCATTTGTAATGGAACACATTGAACACAGACTTGACTATTATGAATAGGGGGAATATTTAATGAGTTTGCTTGAAATTAAAAATCTTAAAAAAAGTTTTGATGACAATGTAGTATTGAAGGATATTTCTCTCAGCGTTGAAAAAGGTGAAGTGCTGGCAATCATCGGACCGTCCGGTTCAGGTAAATCAACCCTGCTTCGATGCATAACAGGTCTGGAAGAGGAAGACAGTGGAGTAATTGATTTTGATGGAACTTTTGGTCTTGTATTCCAAAATTTCAATCTGTTTCCACACCATTCTGTAATGAAAAACATAACCAACGCACCAATCAGAGTTCAAAAGAGGAAAAAGGACGAAGTCTTTGATCATGCACGTGAGCTTTTAAGGAAAATGGGTCTTGAAGATAAGGAAGACGCTTATCCGTGCGAACTGTCCGGAGGCCAGCAGCAACGTGTTTCAATTGCAAGGGCTTTGGCGATGAACCCTGACATTCTCTTCTTTGACGAACCGACATCAGCTCTTGATCCTGAGTTGACCGGTGAGATTCTAACTGTTATCAAGGATCTTGCCCGTGAACACATGACAATGGTAATCGTTACCCACGAGATGGCATTTGCCCGAAATGTCGCCGATACAATAATATTCATGGACGAAGGAGTCATAGTTGAGGAAGGTTCCCCGGATGAAGTTTTCTCATCAGACAATCAGAGAATGAAAGATTTCCTAGGTAAATTTTACGACTAAATTCTACCTACTTTTTTTTAATTACCTATTGAATGTATCATTTACATTATTATCCATACTAAAATGGGATAAGTATATTTAATACTGTATATAAAATATTATTATCAATATTGTTTTGAGGTTGTAGACTAATGAAATGTCCAAGCTGTAATACAGAAAACAATGACAGTGCCAAATTTTGTAAAAAGTGCGGCACAGCATTAAATAATAACACTATTAATCATGAAAATATGATTAAATCCATGAGTAAGGATAAATCTGACAATACTACCAAAATAATTATTGTTGCATTGATTATTGTAGCCATAGTTCTTGCAGGTGTTTTCATTTATCTTCAGACTTCCGGCCATAATGATTCACAGGCCCAGAATGCATCTGCCAGTCAGAATACAACAGCCAATCCGGATAAGACTGCAACACCATCTTCACAACCTGAAAAAACTGCCCAAAGCACAGGCTCAATGAAAATATTGGGAGGAAGCTTTTCAACGGGCAGTGCCGATGCGGACAAGACCTATGCATCCATATATGTTGGAAAACAGAATTCAGGTAAAAGCGTAATTGTCCAAATATGGTACAGCAGAGATGGAAATACCTTGAACAACGGTAATATGGTCCCGGCTTCAGTGCATTCAGACGGTTATCTTTATATTTCCAGTGCAGATGCATATAAATATTATCCGGACCACGCAACAATCAACTTATATGACAGCAGTTCCAATCTTATGGATTCCCAAAGTGTATCTTTAAGTCCATCTGCAGGTACTCAAACATTTTAATTGAGTACTCTTTTTTATTTTTTTAAAATCATTTAAAAATGAAATTACTGCTTAATAATCTGTTTTTTTAATTGAAATATAAAAAATGTGCTATTTTTTGCCTAATTACTGTGCAAGTGAGTGCTTACATTCGAAAATCTTTATATATGTCTTTTTTAAGATAGATTAATTAGTTAAAATCCCGCTTATCAAAGGTGTTAAAATGAAAAAACTTATCTTTCTTTCATGTTTAATAATAATTGCATCCATGTCTGTGCTTATTGTTTCCGCATCATATATTGGACACGATATGGATGTGCCAAAATACTGCGACAATAACAGTGATGGTCACTTCAGTGATATGCACGATAAATTCCCAAAGCATAATGACCATGATTATATCTCAGCAATTGAAGTTCAAGGCAATTCTGTAAATTCCATTATCACTCATATACTGGATTAGCAGATAACGCCTTTCCATCCAACCAATCCCATCATATATTTTAGATATAACCTGTTTACTTTCCTCTTTTTTTAGTTTTTAGAAAATATTTAATTAATAGTATTTCTAAAAGAATAAGTATAAAGATTTACTATTCAATAAAATTTACTTAATGTGTTTAATTATGTCCGAACCTAAAATTTCAGTTATTCTTCCGGTATATGATGTTGAAGATTATTTGACAGAAACATTGGATTGCATATTGAAGCAGTCCATGATTGATGATTTGGAGGTTATAATGGTCGATGACGGCTCAACCGACGAATCAAGATACATAATCGAAAGATACGCTCTGGATTATGATAACTTTCATGCATATCACAAAACAAATGAAGGCCAGGGAATTGCAAGAAACTATGCGCTGGAACTTGCAAAGGGAGATTATGTTCACTTTTTGGATTCGGACGATTATTTGCCTGTGAATGCATATGAAACACTATACGACATAGCTTTAAGGAATGATTCCGATTTCGTGATTGCAAATGTCAAGAGATTTGCCCGCTATAACGTATGGGATGACATTCTTTTTAAAAACAGCTACAAAGGCATATCAGATGTAATTGATTCAACCAGTCTCAACGAGATGCCTTCTTTAATATGGGATACTATAACATGCAATAAGCTCTATAAAAGGGAATTTCTGTTAAATAACAGCATCCGCTTTCCCGAAAAACATATTTCATTTGAGGATATCCCGTTTTCCATGGAATCATATATCCTGGCAGACAACATTTCAGTCACTCCCGAGGTCTGCTACTACTGGAGGTTTAGAAATGACCATACCTCCACAACACAGCAGGATTCGGATGTTGCAAGCATAAGGGCGAGACTGGAAATATTAAGGTCAGTGCATGAAATGCTCATAAGGTATAATGTAGGTCAAAATATTGCCGACGGGGAATATCTCAAATGGATCAATCATGACCTGAAGTTCTTTATAAAAAGGTTTGACCATTTCCCCGAAGAGCAGCACAGGGAACTCTTTGATGAAATCCGTGAACTTGTAATGCTGATTCCTGATTATATAATCGAAAGCCAGAATACCTACAAGAAGGTTATATTCAATATGGTTCTCAACAATGATTTTGATAACTTTATTAAGTTTGCTCCTTTGGAAAATGAGCTGTTTGAAAATCCTCATGTTCCGGAATTCATAACTGATGAATATAAAGAATATTTTAATTTTAAAGAGGCTGCAAAAGATGAGGAGCTTATGGCAGAAATTACAGACGTTTCCAACGATGAGACCTGCATATTAATAGGATTCAATGCAAAGGTCAACTATCTTTCAGATGACTGCGAACATGAAATATCCGCCAGCCTTCTTGAAGGAGACAGCAGATACTCCCTTGAGGTCAATGAATCCCAAATCAGAATTCCTGCCGATTTTATTAAGGACAAAAAACATTCCATGATAGAGGTATGCTGCAGGTTCGACGGCGTTGAGAAGACATGCATCTTAAAGAACAGGCACAGGAAATCAATAGAATTTGAAGATTTCTATCTTGATTTGAATACCGGCATGAATTCCAGTTTATACATCGACATAATGAAGAGAACAGACAACACCATTGAGATAAATGATATATGCTATAAAAACGGCAGATTTGTTTTAAGTGGAACTTCAAAAGAGGGCATCGGCGATGTATACATTGAAAACGTCATTACATTCGACAGGATTGAATGTCCTTTAAATCACTCAGGCGAAGTTACATTTGAAATTTCAGAAAGTGACCTTCATGATGCTGCAGTTAAGAAATGGGAAATAAATTCCAACGAATGTCCGAATTCAATAAAAGTATCAGAGTCATTCGAATTTTACAGAAATCATTCAAAAATCAGATTTATAAATTCAAGAAACAAGATATTGATAGAAAATGACGTATATAATCCGATTGAGGAACTGGATGCGTTAAACAGTCAAGCCAAAGAATTGAAATCCCAGATATCTTCATTCAATGGTGAAAAATCAGAACTGGTCAGCGAAAATAATAGGCTGAAAAAGGAAAATGACGAAATGAACGAAAGGATTTCACAGTTCAAGTCACGTAAGGTAGTTAAGATTGCAGACAAATTGAAGTTAAATTAGATGATTATTATGGTTGAAATATCAGTTGTTATCCCGGTATATAATTGTGAAGAGTTTCTCGACGATTCTCTAGGAGGAATACTGAATCAGACATTTGAAGACATTGAGGTAATCTGCGTTGACGA
>CADAOO010000030.1 GCA_902789505.1 uncultured Methanobrevibacter sp.
GATGTTAATGAAGAAATCGTTAATAATCTAAATAAAGGGATTGTTCACATAGAAGAACCAGGAATTTCCGAAATAATCAAAAATGCAGTAAAAAATAATGTTTATTGTGCTTCCCTAACTCCTCAAAAAGCTGATGCTTTTATCATAACCGTTCCAACCCCATATATTATTGAAAATTATAGCTGTGATTTGAGTTATGTCATAAATGCCTGTGAATCCATTCTTCCATATCTCGAAGAGGGAAATACAGTAATCATCGAATCAACAATAGCTCCAATGTCTACCGATGAAACTATAAAACCTATTTTTGAAAAAGCCGGTTTCACAATCGGGAAAGATTTATATTTAGCACATTGCCCTGAAAGAGTTCTGCCCGGAAAAATCTTAAAGGAATTAGTTCATAATGATAGGATAATCGGTGGAATAACTTCTGAATGTTCTAAAAAAGCTAGTGAAGTTTATGGACAATTCGTTGAAGGAAACATAATGTTAACTGAAGCTAAAACAGCAGAACTATCAAAATGTATGGAAAATACATTTAGGGACGTTAACATTGCCCTTGCTAATGAACTTGCAAAAATTTGTGCAGAAATTGGTGTCAATGCATTGGATGTAATTAAAATGGCAAATAAACATCCAAGAGTCAATTTACACTCTCCAGGTCCAGGTGTTGGAGGTCATTGCCTTGCAATTGACCCTTACTTCATTTACTCAAAAGCTCCCGAAACTGCAAAAATTATCAAGTTAGCACGTGATACAAACAATTCAATGCCTGATTTTGTTTGTGAAAACGTTAAAAAAATCATTTCAAAAGGTAAAATAGCAATATTTGGAGTTTCATATAAAGGAAATACTGGAGATGACAGGGAAAGTCCGGCTTACGAAATTATAGCTAAATTAAAACAGGACGGCTTTGACATTTCAATTCATGATCCTCACATAAAAAATGAAAATTATGTAAGTTTCGATGAAGCTACAGAAGATGCCGATTTAATTTTAATTTTATGCGATCACGATGAGTTTAAATACCTGAATTACAATCTAATCGCTAAAAATATGAAAAAAGCAATAATATTTGATACAAAAAATATAATTAATGAAGTTCCAAATGAAATTACACTATATAATTATGGGAACTTATATGAGTTAAATTAAAAATCAATACACTGGTCCGGCTGTATTTGACTGCCGTTCCATGCTTTTACACTACTCCATTCAGCGGCAGGAGAAATCCAGAAGTCATCATTAACATCTAGACCCAAAGGTAAAAATATTGAACAGCACAAGTAAATGTTACCATTAGTGATATTCTTTTCTGAAATACTGCTTTGATGACCATTCAAACCAATAGTCAGCCATCCTGAGTTAAAGTTCTGATTACCTCCAAATTGCCTCATTAAAACTTTTGTTAAAGCTGACCTGACCTGAGCAGGATCAATATTTCTTGGTAAGATTTTAAGTAAAGTCGCTTGAGATAACAGATGGAAAACACCGCAGCGGTAAGAAATAGCATTGCCCACAATTGGATAAGTTCCTTCAGGTGAAATTGTCCTTTCAAGTTGAGCGGATAATCTTGATGATCTCATCAATTGTATATCTAAAAATTCACCGTCAGAAAGACCGTATTTTCTCATTACACTCAAAATATCATTTAACATCGGATGAATAAACATGCTGTTAAAGTAATTTGATTCGAATGAATTGCCATCGCAATACACTGCATCACCCAAATAATATTCATCTCTAAATTTTTGGACTCCATAAGATAAACGCTCTTTATCACATTCACCGGTAAATTCAAGGAGTGCAGCTTCAATCATTGCAGTATATAACAACCAATGATTCTCATAGGGTGCAATAACCCTTGTTTTTTTAAGTTCCTCAGTAATTTTAGCTTGAACTCCCATCGGCAAATTAAGCCAAACCTGATTTTTGGCTCTGAGCAAACCCTGAGCAAATAAAGCAACTTCAACTAAAGATTGTTTAGGTTCTATAATAAAAATATGGTCATTGCCATTAGGGTCAACAGCATTTCTAATAGCTTTTAAAGTCATATTAATATATTTCACTCTTAACTGACCTTCATCAGAAGTATCGGGACCTAATTCCAACCAGGGAGCTATTCCATTAAAAATACGTGCAAAAGCTTCCAAATATACAAATTTCTTATTGTCTGGAGAATTAGATTCCAAAGGCATTTTTTTCTTAAGTGAACCGTTGGACAGTGAGTTTAAAACTGGATAAGCTATTTTCTGTAATGTTGATATCCAAAAAATTCTATCTTCCCAAATTGAATGCTGTTCCTCTATTACGGGTTCTTCTTTTTTTTTAAATCTTTTAAAAATTGAGTTGCTCATGAAATATACTATGTTAAACATAATATATAAATATTAAAATTAACGAATTTTTTAAAAATAAAAAGAGTTTATATATTTTATCAAACAAAATATTTACCATTATTAGAGGTTGAAAATATGCCAACAATGTCCGAAAAAATATTAGCTAAAGCATCAGGAAAAGACAGTGTAGAAGCTGGAGATATTGTAATAGCAAATATTGACGTAGCAATGACTCATGATTTAACCGGACCTCTTTCAGTAGAATCTTTTGAAAAAATTGGAGTAGGCAAAGTCTGGGATCCAACGAAAATTGTCATCCCCTTTGACCATCAGGTTCCGGCTGATTCAATCGACTCTGCCAACAATCATATGATTATGAGAAATTTTGTAAAAAAGCAGGGAATTAAAAATTTTTATGATGTAAATGCCGGTGTCTGCCACCAGATACTTCCAGAATTAGGTCATGTCGTGCCTGGAGAAGTGATTGTAGGTGCTGATTCACATACCTGTACACATGGTGCATTAGGTGCTTTTTCCACAGGCATAGGGTCTACCGATATGGCAATGGTATTTGCTGAAGGAAATCTATGGTTTAAAGTTCCTGAAACAAACAGATTCAACATTACCGGTGAATTAAAAGAAAATGTATATGCAAAAGATGTGATTTTAAATATTATTGGCCAAGTAGGTGCGGACGGTTCAACCTATAAAGCATGCGAATTTGCCGGAGAAACCGTTTCAAATATGAGCATTTCAGATAGAATGGTTCTGACTAACATGGCAATTGAAATGGGAGGAAAAACCGGTTTGGTTGAACCCGACAAAAAAACAGTTGCCTATGTTGAAAGTCGCTCAAAAAAACCGTATAAAGTATTTAAAACAGATTTAAATTCATCATCCCTTAATGTGAT
Organism: uncultured Methanobrevibacter sp.; assembly: GCA_902789505.1. Lineage (GTDB taxonomy): Archaea > Methanobacteriota > Methanobacteria > Methanobacteriales > Methanobacteriaceae > Methanocatella. The sequence goes on from CADAOO010000030.1 coordinate 3,251, forward strand.
TGATGTAGATGTAAGTGATTTGGAACCTCAAGTGGCATGTCCTCATCATGTTGATAATGTAAAACCCGTAAGTGAAGTTGACCAGGAAATTGACCAGGTATTTATAGGTTCCTGCACAAATGGAAGAATCAGTGATTTAAGAGATGCTGCGAAAATTTTAAAAGGAAAGAAAATAGCTAAGGGAACCAGAATGTTAGTGATACCGGCATCAAAAGAAGTATATTCAAAAGCACTTGATGAAGGGTTAATTAGAATATTTATTGATGCAGGAGCCCTCGTATCCGCTCCATGTTGCGGCCCATGTCTCGGAGGACATACCGGAATTATTGGACCCGGAGAAGTAAGTCTATCCACCTCAAACAGAAACTTCAAAGGCAGACAAGGTTCGCCTGATGGAAAAGTATTTTTATCCTCTGCTGCTGTTGCTGCCGCTTCAGCAATTGAAGGAAAAATTGTAGCTCCGGAGTGAAATTATGAAAGGAACAGCATGGAAATTTGGAAATGACATTGATACTGACATTATCATTCCCGGAAGATATTTAATCTATACAGATGAAGAAAGACTGTCCCAACACTGTATGGAAGGTGTGGATGATAAATTTAATGAAAAATGTAAAAAAGGAGATTTTATTGTAGCTGGAAAAAATTTTGGTTGTGGTTCCTCAAGAGAACATGCCCCAATCGCTCTTAAAGGAATTGGAGTTGCAGCAGTGATAGCTGAATCCTTTGCAAGAATTTTTTATAGGAATGCCACAAATGTAGGAGTTCCCCTTCTAGAGGCTCCGGGCATTACGGAACTTGTGAAGGACGGAGATGAAATTGAAGTGGATATGGAAAGCGGAACAATAACTTCAATGAATGGAGAAACAATAACATTTAAAAAATTACCTCCATTTATGCTAGAAATACTAGAACAAGGTGGGTTAATTGAGTACCTCAAAAACAAAAGATAAATATAATATTGCAGTCATTCCAGGTGATGGAATCGGAAAAGAAGTTATGCAAGCAACAATATCAGCATTGGATGAATTGGATATTGAATTTGATTATATTTATGGTGAAGCCGGTGACGAATGCGGTCAAAAAACTGGAACACCGCTTCCCCAAGAGACATTGGACATTATAAGAAACGCTGATGCATGCTTATTTGGGGCTGCCGGTGAAAGTGCGGCGGATGTTATTGTTAAAATTCGTCAAGAGCTGAAAATGTTTGCAAATCTAAGACCAATTAAATCTTATCCTAATACTAATGCATTATTTGATGATGTTGACTTCATGATTGTGCGTGAAAATACAGAAGGATTATATATCGCCGATCAAGAAGAATTAACTGAAAATGGTGCAATTGCCAAACGTATTATTACAAGAGAAGCTGAAAAACGTATTATTGACTATGCTTTCGATTATGCTAAAGAAAACGGTAAAAGCAAAGTCACTGCGGTTCATAAAGCCAATGTATTAAAGAAAAGTGATGGCCTGTTTAAAGAAATTTTCTATCAGGAAGCTGAAAAATACCCTGAGATTGGAACCGAAGATTATTATGTTGATGCAACAGCAATGTATCTTATTACACAACCGCAAAGCTTTGAAGTGATTGTAACAACAAATCTATTCGGGGACATCTTATCCGATGAAGGCGCCGGACTCGTTGGAGGACTGGGTTTAATACCATCAGCAAATATTGGTAAAGATGGAGCATTGTTTGAACCTGTACACGGTTCCGCACCCGACATTGCAGGTCAGGGAAAAGCAAATCCCATTGCAATGATGCTTTCGGCAATTATGATGCTAAGATACCTTGGTGAAAATGAAGCAGCGGATAAATTTGATGCAGCTATTTTAAAAGTGCTTAATGAAGGAAAAACCTTAACCAGTGATTTAGGAGGTTCTTCAAGTACAATGGAAGTAGCTGAAGCTATTAAAGATAATTTATAAAATAATGGAGAAAAAATATGAAGTCTAGAAAATTTACCAGAATGCAATTAGCAGCACTGTTTATCATATTTATTATGGTAGTAAGTGGGGTTGCAGGATTTATACTTTTAGTATTGAGATAATCTTAAAGGAGATGGAAAAATGGCAAAATATGAAATAGCAGCAGTAGTTGCTGAATTTAATTATGATATAACACAAATGATGTTGGAATTAGCTAAAGCAGAAGCTAAAAATAGAGATTGTGAAATTACTAAAGTAGTGGCTGTTCCTGGTGTATTCGATATGCCGCTAGTAATAAAAAAATTATTACAGAAAGGGGAATACGATGCCATTATCACTTTAGGTGCTGTAATTGAAGGTGCAACCGACCACGACCAGATTGTAGCACAACATGCCTCCCGTAAAATTGCGGACCTGGCTTTAGAATATGACACACCGGTTGCTTTAGGTATTACTGGTCCGGGAATGACCAGAATGGATGCTCACAGACGTGTTAAAAACGCTAAAAGTGCAGTTGAAGCAGCTATTAAAATGTGTGACAGATTAAAAGAAATTTAGTGATTAGATGGAAATTCTTAAACCTGATGAATTAAAAGAAAAATTTACAGATCCCTGGATTGCACCATACCAAAAAGTCCTGACAATGGTGGATGGCGACAAAGTTGAAATTGTCGAATACCATCCCTGCATATCCGGATCCCACTGGTTGCTAAACCAATACCGCAATAATTCTGAATTGATTGATTCAGCTTATCGTGATGGAAATAAGCATGTCTACTCCTGCCATGTCGGTTCTAGTCCTATTGACTTGAAAGCTAGTTTTAATGCTGCAGGAATTGACGAAATTAAAGTTGAAGGCGATGAAGTCAAAGTAACCCATGCAGGACTTGCAGGAGCGGGCGTAGGCGCCGGAATGTGTAGAGGAATGGGTGAAGGTGTTAAATACATCGAACTTATTGAAACAGGAGGCGGATCAAAGGTAGGAAAGGCTACTGTTGTGACACCAAAACTTCAAAAAGTTGTAATCGGTGTGGATGATACCGACACTAAAGATGCCGGAGCCACCTGGACAATGGCCCATAACTTAGGCGTTGAGCTTGCAAGTGAAGGATTTGAATATTTGGACCATATTATCGTCCAATTATATCCGCATAATCCACACAAAACACAAAATTGCGTATCCATTGCTCTAACTTTTGCTGTTGAAGAATCTAAAAAAGAAGATTTGATAAGCAGAGTTATTGAAATTCTTAAAAGAGATACATTATCCGATAAAACATCAATAGCTGTCCTGGAAGGCCTTGAAATTCCTGAAAAATTAAGGGAATATTCAATAGCCACAAAATCTGGAATGATGGATGTTGAAACTGCAGAATCTGTTGCAAAAGAATTAAACATTCCACTGATTGCTGTAACAGGAGAACAAGGTAAAGTTGGTGCTCTAGCAGCACTTGGACTTTATAATGATGTAGAAGAAGCCGTCAAAGCTTATGATAAAAAATAATCTAAGAAATTTAATTTCTTAGATTTATAGTTTTTTTAAGGAAACGTTATGGATATCGCAATACTACAAAACATTTCAGCAATTTTAATAACTGCTGTAATAGTACTTTTAATTTTTAATAAACTAAAACTGCCGACCATGATCGGTTTATTTATAACTGGAATTGTTCTTGGACATCTTATTAATGATACAACAATGATTTCAACATTGTCCGAGTTGGGAGTAGTATTCCTATTATTTATTATCGGACTGGAATTCTCGGTTGAAAAGTTCTCTGCAATTAAGCGTTATGCTTTAGCTGGAGGTATCTTACAAGTTAGTCTGACTACGATATTAATCACATTACTGGGGCTTGCAATAGGATTAAATTTAAAAAGCGCAATATTTTTAGGATTTTTAGTGTCATTTTCAAGTACAGCGATTGTGATGAAAATAATGCAGCAAAAACATTTAACACATTCCCTGCAAGGAAGAGTGACATTAGGTATTTTAATTTTTCAAGACATAGCAGTTATTGTTGTCATATTACTTATACCGTTACTTGGTGGAGAGAGCATTAACTTAAATGCAATCCCCAATATAATCATTACTATTATAGGCCTTGCAATACTTATTTTTGTTGGAGCAAAATGGTTTATTCCTTTAGCTTTAAAAGATGCTGCTAAAACTAAAAACAGAGATTTATTTTTACTTTTAACATTATTCATCTGTATGGGAACAACATTCGCTACAAGCTTCATTGGAATTGGGCCCGAACTGGGGGCATTTATTGCAGGATTATTAATATCAAATACTGAGTACTCTCACCAAACCTTAGGTTACGTACAGCCATTCCAAGATGTATTCATGAGTTTATTCTTTATCAGTATTGGTCTGATGGTCAATTTGCATTTGTTTTTATATAACATGTGGATAATTATTATATTAACTGCAATAATCTTAATTATTAACTTTACGGCAACATTAATAACTGGTATGGTATTGAAACTGCCTACTAAAGTATCTATTACAATAGCTATTCTTTTAAGCCAGATTGGGGAATTTTCATTTGTTCTTGCAAGTGAAGGAATGAAATATGGTTTAATGACATCTAGATTTTTCTCAATATTTTTAGGAGTGAGCATACTGACAATGTCATTAACCCCATTTTTACAAAAAATGACACCTAAAATTATTAAACAATTCAGAAAAATCAACTATTTCAAAGTGGATAATGAATTGAAAACTCTTCCGGAAGAATTTGAAGAAGTTAAACCTATTGAGGACCATGTGATTTTAGTTGGTTTAGGACGTGTCGGAAAACAAATGACAAAAGCGTGTAATCAATTTAATGTTCCAATACTCGCAGTGGATATGAATCCAATAGTTGTTGAACAGCAGCAGGAATTGGGTGTGCCTATTATATACGGCAATGCCTCAAATGAAAGCGTTTTAAAAGAACTTCGTGTAACCAGTGCACAATGTATAGTAATATCTGCTTCAACATATGAAGGTACTCTTAAAACAATCGATACTGCAAGGAGATTGAATCCGGATATCCACATTATTGTAAGAACAAAATACCTCAAAAATATCGAAGAAGTTATTGATGCCGGAGCTGACGAAGTAATCCCTAAAGAATTTGAAACAAGTATTCTGATGTTTACAAGAATCATGGACTATTATCAAAAGGATATGGATGAAATAGCTGATGCCGTTAATAATTTAAGATCAGACAATTATGATGCATTCCGTAGCGTATCATCGGAAGATGTGTCCGCTTATTTAAGCAATTCATTTACAGACATAGAAGTTGATTCTGTTAGAGTGTACAATGATGCACATATTAGCGATTTTCCATTTGAAAAACATGATTTGACAATAACCAGTGTGATACGTGAAAATAACACAATCACAAATATTAAAAACAGCTTCTTATTCCTAGAGGACGATATTATATTATTTACCGGGCAAAGAAATGATATAAACAAATTTTTTGAAGATATAGAATTTTAAAAAAAGTTTAACTTATGGATGAATTCAAAAAATATTTAAAAATTAAAGTTCAGGAAGTTACCTCTGTCGCTTCTTAAAAACTGTTTTATTGAAGTGTTATTGTCATCTTTAAAGATTATTTCTATATCATGTCCATCATATGTGAAATTATAATTATTTAAACCATTAAATGAGCTTATATATTCACCATTAACCGCAAAATCATATGTAGAACCATTATAAAAGATACCTGTTGAGTTGACGGCGGAAACATTATCAACTATAACTTCAAAACTTGATGCATTGACATTTCTAGAAGATACGATGAAGTTTTCATTAAATGTAATATTATTATTTTCATAGCTATGGGTTATGGTGGTTCCTGCAAAAATGCTCTTTAAACGAGAATCCTGAATTATGTCTTTTGATTCTACGTTCAACGCTTTTTTAGCCTCAATAGGTAGTCTGAGTACGCCAGGTTCACCTGCCCTTGTTTCATTAATAATATAAATTTGACTTTTTATCTGAATGGTATCATTGACATTGACGCCCAATGTCATCATTGCCTCGGAAGGCATGCGTATTTGGTCCGATTCATTTTCAATAGCAGTATCAATAGTATACGGACCTCTAACAGAAATTGAATTGTCAGATGGGGTATTGTCTGCATAAATGATTAAATTTCTTGAATTTGGTTCAATTGATAAAACACCATTTTCGAAATGCGCCGCCCCAATAAATGTTGAAATCATCAGCAACAGCACAATTATTGAAACAATCATTGGAAAATGTATCTTAATAAAGGACTTCAATAAATTTCCTTTAGGTGTCTTTCTAAACATTATAATGGATTTTACAATAACTTTAATTATATAGTAAATAGCTATAATCATTCCAACAATTGAAATCAAAACTCCAACTGCAAGGGGAACCTGTTTTACGAAAAATATTGTAAATAGACCAAGAATGACTAAAGACAAACCAACAATAGACATACGAATAAAATAACCAATGTCATCAATCATTACAACTCTACCATACTTATTAGCACGGCTTATAATTGTTCTTACAACCTCATTAGCCATCATATTTAAATCTGAAAGAGGGGACATGTCATGTTGTATCGCACCAATGTCCACTTCCATGATGGATATTCCAAGCACATCAGCATCAATGACTATTCCCACATCAACACCGTAATCCTTTTCAAAGTTAATCCTTTTCAATACTTCCTTACGTGCAGCAAACTGACCACTTAACGGCTGTTCAAATGAAATTTCCGGGAAGAAAAAGTTCAATAAAGGTTTGGCAGTGAGTTCTGTTACACGTCCACTTTCACGGGCAAATTTAGTTTTGGTAATATCTGTTTTTCCAATCAAAATCGGGTGAATAATAGCTTCCACTTTTTTTGAAGTTAAATTATAAATATCCGCATCAATGAATGCTATAATATCACATTCTGCCTTTTGATAACCTGTATATAATGCTTGACCTTTACCCCTATTTGTTTCGTGATTAATAACTTTGGCTCCGGCCTTTATAGCTTCGGCTTCAGTATTATCGGTTGATCCGTCATTAACAACGATGATTTCATCTACAAACGATACCTTTTTAACCACTTCAACTACTTTGGATACAGTATCCTCCTCATTGTAAGCGGGAATAATTACTGAAACCTTCTGATATTTTTTAGGTTTTTGAGTTTTAATGCCTGCAAGCAAAAATGCGATTAGTACAAAAAACCAGTACACTTTAAATTCACCAAATAAAAGTTTAATTATTAATAATATGTCATTTAAGTAGTATAAATATTATTAGTTCCAAAGTATTAATTTTATAATATCCCATGTAATAAAAAATTAATTTAAGGTAATTTAATGATCACCAAAACACTTGAAAACGAATTGAATTTAGCCAACTGGCAGGTTGAAAAAGTAATCAAACTGATTGATGACGGAAATACTATACCTTTTATCGCAAGATACAGAAAGGATGTTACCGGATCTTTAAATGATGAAACACTAAGAAAATTTGATGAAAGACTGAAATATCTTAGAAATTTAGAAGAAAAAAAAGAAAAGGTCATCAATAGAATAGATGAACTTGGAAAACTCACTGACGATTTGAAAAACAAAATAATGAACGCAAAAACACAAGTGGAGCTTGAAGATTTATATCGTCCATACAAAAGTAAAAAAAGAACAAAAGCAACTATTGCCCGTGAAAAAGGCCTTGAGGGGCTGGCAAAAACAATTCTGGCACAGGATGTAAAAGAAAGCGTTAAAAAAATAGCTAAAGAATACATTAATTCTGAAGTAAAAACATCCGAAGAAGCCATTGAAGGCGCAAAGGACATAATTGCCGAGGTAATTTCCGACAATTCGGAGTTCAGAAAAAAAATCAGACAGAACACTTTTTATACAGGCCAGATTCAAACCAAAGCAAAAGATAAGGACTCAACCACTGAATATGAAATCTACTATAATTACACTGAAGATTTAAGAAAGATTCCTCCACATAGAATCCTGGCAATTAACAGAGCTGAAAAAGAAGGAATCATTAAGGGAAAGATCATCTGTGAAACGGATGAAATCATAAAGTATCTCAACAGGCATATGCTAAAAAACATCTCAAGCATTCCCGAAAAAATTGAATACAACAAATTCACCACCCCAATCATCAAGGAGAGTGTTGAAGATTCATACAAACGATTGATTTCACCTGCAATAGAGCGGGAAATAAGAAATTACCTAACCGAAAAGGCTGAAGAAAAATCAATTGAAGTGTTTGCAAAAAACCTAAACCAGCTTTTAATGGAAAGCCCTTTATCCGGAAAAACTATTCTCGGCTGGGACCCCGCCTTTAGAACCGGATGCAAACTTGCCATTATTGATGAAACCGGGAAAGTCCTTGACACCTCATTAATATATCCAACAGAACCTCAAAATAAAGTTAAAGAATCAATTAAAACTGTTAGAGATCTGATTGACGAGTATGATATTAATGTAATAGCTATTGGAAACGGTACGGCATCAAGAGAGTCTGAAGAGATTGTAGCTGAAATAATTAAGGGAACTAAAGTCGAATATATTATTGTTAATGAAGCAGGAGCTTCAGTTTATTCTGCTTCAAAACTTGCCGATGAAGAGTTTCCAGACTTCAGCGAAGGTGAAAGAAGCGCAGTTTCAATTGCAAGAAGACTGCAGGACCCATTGGCCGAACTTGTCAAAATCGACCCGAAATCTATTGGGGTCGGCCAGTATCAGCACGACATGAATCAAAAACAGCTGTCTGAAGCATTGACTGGTGTTGTTGAAAAAGTAGTGAATGAAGTTGGGGTTGACCTGAATACTGCTTCCTATAGCCTTTTAAACTACATTTCAGGAATTGGTAATGCAACTGCAAAAAATATTATTGTCTATAGGGAAGAAAACGGAAGCTTTACAAATCGAAAAGAACTATTGAACGTGAAAAAATTAGGGAAAAAAACATTTGAACAGTGCGCAGGATTTGTAAAAATCAATAACCCCAATTATCCTTTGGATAACACCACAATTCACCCGGAATCCTATGAAGCAACCTATAAATTACTAAAAAAATTGAATTATTCAGCAGAGGACATCGGCTCCAAATCATTGAAACTTGACAATATAAACCTGGAGGAAATCTCAAAGGAATTGGATATAGGTATGGAAACGCTGAAAGACATTATTAAAGAGCTTAAAAAACCTGGCCGTGACCCTCGTGAGGATATGCAGAAGCCGATTTTAAGAAAAAATGTGCTGTCAATTGATGATTTGGAAGTTGGAATGATAATGCAAGGAACCGTTAGAAATATTGTTGATTTCGGTGCATTTGTTGATATTGGAGTTCATCAGGACGGATTAGTTCATATCTCACAGTTGGTGGCTGATAAATATGTAAAACATCCCCTGGATATTGTAAGTGTTGGGGATATTGTTGATGTTAAAGTTCTGGATGTTGACATGAAAAGAAATAGAATTCAATTATCTATGATACTTTAATATATTTAAAAATAAAAATTATATAATGAATGAATAATTTACTTTAGAAGGGATTTTTTAATGACACCGAAGATAATGATAATTCTTGGAAGTGGTTCTGATATTGCTGTTGCAGAAAAGAGCATGGACATTTTAGATAAACTTGAAATACCATACAGCTTAAAAATTGCATCCGCCCATAGAACTCCTAACCTGGTTCGTGAAATTGTCAGTCAAGGTACAGACGCAGGAATCGAAGTATTTATTGGAATTGCAGGTTTGGCTGCACACCTACCTGGCGTTATCGCTGCATATACACGCAGACCAGTAATCGGAGTGCCGGTTGACGTGAAAACCAGCGGGGTCGATGCATTGCAATCAATTGTGCAGATGCCTTATCCTTCCCCGATTGCAACCGTTGGAATTGACAGGGGAGATAACGCTGCAATATTGGCTGCCCAGTTTCTTGCACTTCACGATGAGGAACTTCGATTGAAAATAATCAATCTTAGAAAGGAATATGCTGAAAAGGTTAAATTAAGCAATGAAGAAATAATTCAAAATATCGATAGAAAATTCATCCAAAATGACTTTTTAAGAATAAAAAATATTGAAATAAATAAGATTGAAGTGGATGAAGACGCCATTAATCAGTGCAAAAACAAGGATGCTGAAGTGGCAATTATCGTTGGAAGACAAACAGACAAGGCAATCGCCAAAAATGTTGAAGTCATTTTAGATAGACTTAAAATCAGCTATGATACAAAGGTCGTTTGTCCAATAAGATCCACTAAAAAATTTACCAATTACGTAAAATGTATGAAAAACGTTAAAATTTTCATAGGAATCAGTTCCAACTCCTCACAGGTAACAGGGGGAATTGTAGGCCTTACCGACAGACCTGTAATAGGGGTTCCATGTTCCAATGAAAATGGTGATAATTATGTGCTTACTACCGTTAATATGCCTCCAGGAGTACCAGTTGCAACTGTTGGAATAAACAATGGTAAAAACGCTGCAGTTCTTGCAGGAGAAATCCTTTCAATCAAAAATCCAAATATGACCGAACTTTTAGATAAATTAAAGGATAAAAAAATTAATTTATAGTGATAACATGAACATCAAAGATGAAAACATAATCGAAATTGCAGATGAACTTTCATCCGAATATGAAGTTTCAAAAGTATTGAGGCAGTATCCCAAAGACACAGTCGTTATTAAAAATGTGAAAGGATATGATATTCCAATAATTACCGGAATCTGCAATACCCGTGAAAAAATAGCAAAATCAATAAACTGTGAAGTTTCAGAAATTACCGAAAAAATAATTGAAGCTATGGAAAAGCCAGTAAAAGTGGATAAATTCACTGATTTTTCCGAATATGATACATTAGACATTGATTTAGATAAAATTCCAATATTGACTCATTATAAAAGGGATGGTGGAGCATACATCACTGCAGGCGTTGTCTTTGCACGTGACCCTGAAACCGGAATTCAGAATGCTTCAATTCACAGGATGATGGTTCTGGACAACAGGAGACTTGTCATCAGGATTGTTCCGAGAAATCTTTATACATATTTCCAAAATGCTCAAAAAGCGGGAAAGGATTTGGAAATTGCAATAGCTATTGGAATGGATCCTGCAATTTTGCTTGCAAGTACCACTTCAATCCCTATTGACTATAATGAAATGGAAGTGGCTAATGCGTTTAAAAACGGGAAATTGACATTGATAAAATGCGGAGATTTGGAAGTTCCCGAAGCCGATATTATTTTAGAAGGAAAAATTTCTGTAACAGAAACCGTTGCTGAAGGTCCATTTGTTGATTTGACTGACACCTACGACATCATCCGTGACCAGCCAATCATTAACTTGGAAAAAATGCATATCAAAAAGGACAATCCATATTATCATGCAATCGTTCCTGCAGGATTTGAACACAAGTTATTGCAAGGCCTTCCGCAAGAGCCAAGAATATTCAAAGCCGTTAAAAATGCTGTTCCTACAGTTGAAAATGTTGTTTTAACTGAAGGTGGCTGCTGCTGGCTACATGCGGCAATATCCATCAACAAACAAACCGAAGGAGATGGAAAAAATGCAATTATGGCCGCATTATCCGCTCACCCCTCATTAAAACACTGTACTGTTGTAGATACTGATGTGAATGTATTTGACGCTGAAGATGTCGAATATGCAATAGCTACCCGTGTAAAAGGTGACAGGGACATCATGATTGTTCCAAATGTACGTGGTTCATCCCTTGATCCGGTGGCTGAAAGTGACGGAACAACCACAAAAATTGGTGTGGATGCAACAAAATCACTCAAAGCATTGGAAAAATTCGAAAGAGTTAGTTTTGGTGAATAGACTAACTTTTTATATTTTTATTTATTAAACCAAAAAATATTACTTAAAGAAAAATTTTTTAAATAATCAAAAAATTTAATGTATTTTTATTAATAAATCTATATTTAAACAAACTATGAGATGATACAATGAGTTTTAACGAACAAAAAGAAAAACTTTCTGAAAAAAAAGCTGAACAAAAAGAAAAACTTTCTCTAAAACATGATGAAAGAAAATTAAAATTTGAAGAAAAAAAAGCACAGGCTAAAATTAACCGTGAAGAAAGAAAAATAAAAAGAAAAGAAGCAAAAATCGATAAAAAAATAGAATCCCATATTGAAAAAGCAATTAATAAAATCTATAAAGCTGAAGAAGATGCAGAAAATGATATTGATAAATTATTGTCCGCTGCTGATGAAGAAGTCGAATTAGACGAAAAACCTGTTGAACTGGTTATATTCAAAACAGAAAACAAATTAGAAGAAATCTTATTGAATGCTGAATTGAAAATGCAAAAAGCAAAAAATGAGTTAATCAAAAACTTTGAAAAAGATATGGAAGACGTAATGAAACTAGCATCCATTGAAGATGACCT
>CADAOO010000031.1 GCA_902789505.1 uncultured Methanobrevibacter sp.
GGAACCGCACCCAAAGCAGGACCTGCAACTTTATCTATTTCATCATCTTTAATCTTTTCTGTGATTAAACTAGAAATAGTGGATAAAATTTCAGGTTCAGTGATTGCTTTTTTCATGTTGATATAATAGTTACTCTTCTTACCTGATGATAAAGTAAAGTCCCCTTCAAGGAATACTTCATTTTCCTTTAACAAATCAATTAAATATTCTTTAGAAACCATATTAATCAATTATATATCATCTGCTCCTTTAAGCAGTATCTTATCTCCTATCACTTTTACAAGTTCCATTGGAATTACATTTTCACTAGCCTTGATTTGTTCTGAAAATCCGGTTTTCTTAATTACTATATCCGTGATTTCAAAAGTATCCCTATCCATGATAACATCATAAACTTTTCCAACAATTTGAATATCAGCATCGAGAACCTCTATACCAAACAATTCATCTCTAATCCTCATTTATGTCACCTAATATTTTTTGATATAATATTAGTTTCTTCAAATAAAAATACATTTACTTTCATCGCCGACCATATCATGGAAAAATTCAAGTTTTTTATCATCGAATTCGACAACATGAATCATATCATAATTAATTTCATGCAATTTGTTTGGCATATCCTTAATTAAATCTTTATTAAAAGCCAATCTTTTATCATTTTCAAAAATTGCACCATAATAAATATCCGCTTCAACCAAATCCTGAAACATATGGCTTCCAAAGGACAACTCCGGTACATAACCTACTTTGCTGTAGGATTCTTCCAGAATAGCCCTGAATTGACTAATTTCTGCAAATACCACTGGAATACCCAGTTCAGGCGAAGATGTGCCTATCCGCCCAGGGACGATGAGCATTGAAGTTTTGTCATTTTGCTTACAATAAGCATTTATTTCACCAATTATCCTTGCAATCAAACTCTTTTTAGCATACGGATATTCATAATACTTATGAGAATCCACATAAACAAGAGCATCAATGTTTTCCTTTCTTGACCTCCCCATGGATGCATTTTTAATATGGAAATAAGTTTCACCGACATCATTTGGAATTTCAATTACCTCTTTGGTTGTTGATATCTGTAAAGGCCTGCATTGTAAAAGATTAACTACAAATGAATTATCAGAACCGATATTTACAGTATATTCCACATCGACAGGATAATCATAGGCAGTTTCAAGAGTTTTAAGCAGTTCTTTCATCATATTTATGAACCTGTCATTGTTAACGATACCATTACAATTCACAAATACTATTTCTCTTCTTCTTCCCCGTTCCCTAAATCTCCTCTCGGCTTCGGTATCATGTTCTATTACCGGGCGTTTAGCATATCTTGGAAGAACTTCAAGGCCTTCCTCAACCGGAATTTCATGCAGGGAAATTTCCTTCAAGTCCAGAACATCAAGTGAATGCTGTGAGTATTTATGGCGCTCGGCAACATCAGGATGGTCAATTGCATGAGGACGGTCAAGATTAATAATCCTCGGATAATCGTTTTGAGTTCTGTCTACAGCTTTTGTACCCAATCCCATTACAAGTCTTAGCATTCCTCCATTATGACCCATATCCGGCTGCGGAGAATATGGAGAGTATGAAAATCCGACACCAGCAATTGTCGGGAAGAAATAATCCTCATAGTATGAACCTGAAACCCTTTGAACCAAAAGCCCCATCTGCTCATCACAATCATCCAAATCATTTAATGACCTATATTCCAAAGCGGAAATATTCATTGTACTTGCATAAACAGTTTTTACAGCTTCTTCAAAAGCTTCCAGCCTTTCATCCAGTGACCCTCTGTTAACACAGAATACAGATTCGTATTTGCCTGCAAATGCATTGCCGAATCCATCCTCCAAAAGACTGCTTGAACGAACGATAATCGGGCTTTGACCAAAGTAATCCAGAACCCTTCTAAACTCATTTTTGATGCTGTCCGGGAAAACTCCGTTCTTGAGCCCCTCCTCCAACTCACGGCCCGCTTCATAGTAGCCATCCTTAGTTCTCTGTTTTACACGGATATTCCACAGGTCATTAAAAACTATATATGTATAAAACAGATCGGAACCTATGTAAAATGAATCGTCAGGTTCAAAATCAGCATATAAATCCGGACGTTCCTTTTCTATGATTTTACGGGCTAAAAGCATCCCGCATGCCTTACCCCCAATCATTCCACTTCCAACCAAACGATTGTGAATGCTAATGTAATCTTCATAATCAAAGTATTCCTTAATCTTTTCAGCTACCTTCTCATCCTTTGCCATCATCATGCTGCACATCAGCTCGCATCTGTCCGAAACGTCAACTCCATTTTGGCGCAGCAATTCTGTAGCCGTGAAGAATCTTTCCCAACTGTCAGTATTCTGTTCATTGTTGTAGGCTGATGCAGAGTTGATAACCTGGTAAAATTTAGAAACCTCCATACCGTCAGTTAATGTAGTGACTTCTCCGGTTTCAGGGTCATATTTATGCCCCAGAAACATTGTTTGAGAATATCTGTTCCAGACTTTTAAAGGGTGAACGTAAACATCATTTTTATTGGAGTATACATCTAAAAACAGCTGTGTTGTTTCTCTTATTTTTGCAATTGACTCAAATGAATGTTTACCGCGAATCACAGGGAAAAACGCTACAGTATCCAGTATGAACAGGTACGGGCATGTAACCCTGAAAAAGTTGCCCATCATCAAGTCGGTTGCCCATGCAGCCTGAAGGTCCGAAAGGCAGTCAAAGACATAAAAGGCATCAAAACCCTCCTTTGTAATAATGTTGTGAACCTCCAGGGTAAATGACTCGAACTGCTCCATCGGGTCGACCTTATAAATTTTAATCCCATCCTTTTCAATCATTGCAAATTCCGTTTCGGGATTGTTTCTTTCAGCATCCAATCTCTCAAAATCCTCATCAGTCATGTCGATTAACGGTTCATGCTGACCGAAATTAATGTAGATCAAATTTCTTTCATCTTCCAATGCCTGTTTTACATAAGGATTTACAAAATAAGAAAATTCCTTTAAATTTGAAACCTGCCATACCACATTATCGCCTAAACGAATATTATCCAACGTTTTATCCAACTCATCGATACCTGACTTGACTCTTTCAAATGCAGCCATAATAAAAACTCCTAAAATGTTCAGTTTTTTTAATGAAATAAATTTATATTTTGAAGTATATTCAATTTAGTATATAAAAATATTGAATATTTTTTAATTTGTCGGCAAAAAGACTTCCGAATGACGAATAGACAGCAATCATGACCGGGAAATGAAAAATTGTATTAAATACAAACAATATAATAACAACATTATTTTAAAAGGTGAATACATGGATGATGAGTACTTAACAGTATCACAAGTAAATGCCTACATTAACAGAATGCTGAAATATGATAGGAATTTGCAGAACATATACATCCGAGGTGAAATATCCAATTATAAAACTTATCCGAGCGGACACAGCTATTTCACCCTGAAAGATGATAAATCACAAATTCCTGCAGTAATGTTTAAAGGCCGAAAACACAGCCTCAAATTCCAGCCTGAAGACGGTATGAAAGTAATCATCAAAGGTAAAATTGAAGTTTACGAAAGAGACGGCAAATATCAATTATATGCCACAACAATTACCGAAGATGGAATTGGGGAGCTGCACATAGCCTTTGAACAGCTAAAGAAAAAGCTTGACAGTGAAGGCTTATTTGATGATGCGCACAAAAAAGAAATTCCAAAATATCCTCAAAGGATTGGAGTTGTTACAGCTCGCACGGGTGCTGCCATAAGAGACATCATCACAACAATCAAAAGAAGATATCCTTACTGTGAAGTTCTGGTATTTTCAACACTTGTTCAAGGTGAAATGGCAGCCAATCAGATTGTACGCCAAATCAGACATGCACAACAATTTGACATTGACACACTGATTGTTGGAAGAGGAGGCGGAAGCATTGAGGATTTATGGCCATTCAATGAGGAAATTGTTGCACGTGAGATTTATGCATGCAGAATACCTGTAATCAGTGCAGTTGGCCATGAAATCGACTGGACAATATCTGATTTTGTAGCGGATATAAGAGCTGCAACACCAACAGCTGCAGCTGAAATTGCAGTGCCCGAAATAAGTGAAGTCAAATATAAATTAAATCAGTTGACTCAAAGAACAAACAAAGCCATTAATGAGAAACTGATTCAAAACAAGCAGAAAATTGAAAATATTTCCCAAAAGCAGATTTTTAAAAATCCCGAGTCAATCTATGAAATCAAACAGATGCATTTGGACAATTTAATAGGCAAATTAAATTTAACATCCAAGAACATCATTACTGAAAATAGAAACCGACTGCTTAAAATTGAATCAAGATCAGTTTTAAGAAATCCTAACGAGGTAACCAAAGCAAAACGGGATATATTTATAAGAAATGTTGATAAATTAACAATTTTAGATCCACTCTTAACATTAAAAAGAGGCTATTCAATAGCCAAAATGGACGATAAAGTCGTTTCAAGTGCAAAAGATGTTAAAACTGGAGATGAACTTGACATTGAATTTGATGATGGAACTGTTAATACAAAGGTGATATAATGGAAGAATTGAATTTTGAAGAAAGTTTAGAAAAATTAGAAGAAATCGTAAATAAATTGGAAACCGGTGACGTACCGTTGGATGATGCCATTGATGAATTTACAAAAGCTATGGACTTGGTTAAAATATGCAATACAAAATTGAATAATGCTGAAGAAGCCATTGCTAAAATTGTTAAAGACAATGGAGAATTAGAAAATTTTAATCCTAATGAATAGGATTAAAATTAATTTAATCTTCCGTTGCGAAAAAATCTGTAAAGTACATTATGAATTGAATGCGGCATTGAAAATTAAACCGATTTTCACTGCCCTCCATATTATATGTTTATTTTTTCTATGATTTCCCACACTCAGAAACTATTTTAACGTATCAGTTATATCAGAACCCATATCTAGCTTAATAATGCCTGATAAAATTGACATAAACATATTTTTGAAATCTCTAATCATCTTATCAGAATATTTTTTTGAATTTGAGATTATTATTTTGTAATCTTCACCATTTTGATAAATCTGAACGAAAAGATCTGCCAGATAATCACTGTAGTTATTAAGAATTTGATTATCAATTTTTCCAACATCAATACCTTCAATATTCCCAACATATCCCATATCGTCCGCAATCCAATTAGGCATAAATTGGAACATGATTTTAACCTCAAAATCATAATTCTGATAAAGAGGTAATGCAGGATAATAACTATACCTTGATGCTCCATAAACAATATGGGACATATGTTCCATAAATGAATTGACGCTTTGGTCTTTGCAGTCTGCAACCAAAGGCATTACATTGGAAGTCATACCTATGAAATCCCTATTGAATCTGTCACGACCATTTTCAATTAGTGTGAATAGAACTTTATCACTATCTACAAATTGGGATAATGTATATGTAAATACACTGGAGAACAATACAATTTCACTGATTTCTGCCTTATTTAAAAATGATTTGAATGCGACTTTATCAAATTCCAAATCATAGGATGACCTAGTATATCCTTCAGAGGAATTGTCCCCCACCAATTCGCCAACATCACCGGCATCAGATAAAATTGGACGATAAAATTCAGCGGCCTCCTCGAATTTCTCAGTGCCTTTTATATGATGTGTGAAAGCGGATGTCTTTAAAAATGTATCATCAAAATCAACGTTACCTCCATCAAGAAGAACCTTTAAATCGTGTCTAAATACACCTTCAGAAGTAGCATCAAAGATAATGTGGTGAATCAAATAGAATAGATAATATGATTCTTCGGTTTCAACAATCATGAACTTGGCCAAATAATTATATAAATCCAAAGTTTCAGAAAAGAAATCTACAATGGCGCTCTCATCGATATTGGATTCCACTGAAATCGGAGGTTTATCTCCTTTTACCATATACGGATATTCCCCTTTAAACAGGCGTATGATAGTTTTAAGCATATTATAGAGACCGCCTACATCCAATCCATATGAACCAATTATATCCATGATGTTTCTTATTCCAAATTTCTTAGCGGTACTTATTAAATCCTTAAGCACAACCCAATTACCTGTACCGCCTGCATCATTTGACTCATACATATCACTTAAACGCATACTTAAAATTGGATGAGCATCCAATAACTTATCTAACGAAATTCGTATATTTTCAAGACCATATTCCTTAGGAATCGGAATAAAACCAGGTATATGATAAGCATTCTTTTTATTATAAACTGTTACATCTGCAAATACGTTGATTTGTGCTGTATTCAATGGACAACCACTGTCTAAAGTATAAAGATCCAAATCAAAAGATAAATCAGACATGTTTTTCGCAATTGCTTCAGGAGTACGGAAAGCAAAAATATCAGCCATAGTAACATCATCGGAATCAATATATGACAATAACTTAATTGCGGTTAATGAATCACCACCCAAACGGATGAAATCATCGTAAATACTAACTTTTTCTAAATCCAATGCCCTTTCAAAGGCTTCAGCAATTCTCCTTTCCTTTTCATCTCTTGGGCCAACATATTCAGCATGCAAACTAGACCTGTCAACATCAGGCAAAGCACGTTTATCTACTTTACCATTGACATTCAAAGGAATTTCATCTAACTTCATGACAAATGAAGGAACCATATAATCAGGTTTACGTTCATTTACATAATCGCATATTGAATCTTTTAATTCAATTCCATCCAATTCATTGCTTACAACAACATATGCAACAAGTTCATTGTTAGTGTCATGTTTTATGGTTTGCACTGTTACATCATCAACATAATCAATTTCACGGATAACTGATTCTACTTCTGTGAGTTCCAAACGGTTCCCTCTGATTTTTACTTGACCATCGCGACGACCGATAATTCCATATGTTCCATCAGGCAGAATCCTTGCCACATCACCTGTACAGTATAACATATCATATTCAGGGTTGTTTTCAAATGGGTTGCTCATAAATGCTTTGGCTGTTTCCTCATCACGATTCAGGTAGCCGTCAGCAAGTTGAATACCTGATAAATATAATTCACCGACAGCACCAACAGGTATTCGTCTAAACTCCTTGTTTAAAATATATGCTTTGGTATTGTTTTGTACATATCCTACACTACTGTAATCAATTTTATCTGTTGTGTCTGCACTGATTACATATACACATGCCTCTGTAGGTCCATATGCATCTACAATTCTGTAATCCCTAATTTCATCTATTTGTCCTAATTTTTCCCCACCGGCAACAAGCACTTTTAGGGATGTCTTTTCAACTTGGCTTATGAATAACTTGGCAATCTGTGTAGTGATATATGTGTGTGTAACTCCATATTTTATGAAATGATTGTTCAATGCATTGATATTTAATCTTATATCATCAGGAATGACATTCAGGCAAGCTCCAGAATAAATTACTGAAAATATTGCTGCCATTGCTACGTCAAAACCGATAGAAGCAAATAAACCATAAACATCCTCAGAAAGAATTCCCAGATTAGTAACATGGAAATCAATGAAATTAACTAATGATTTTCTGGTGATTTTTACACCTTTAGGAAGACCTGTACTTCCGCTTGTGTATAATATACAAGCCAAATCGCCATAACTGATATTCAATTTACTTAACTGTTTAATTTCAGAATTAATAATGTCAGAAACATTTACAATAGTGCAATCTTTTGCTAATTCTAAACCACGTTCATAGGTGTCATCACTGACAATAAGAACCTTGGAATCAGTATCTTTTATCATGAACTCTATACGCTCATCCGGGAGATTGTCATCCAATGGAACATAAATGCCCCCTATTGACATTATGCCTAAAACACAGAACATGTATAATTCTGACCTAGGAACTAAAAAGCTAACGCAATCCTGAGCTTCAATGCCTGAATCCAGTAGTTTTTTGCCTATTGCATCTGCAAGGTAGGCACCTTCGCCATAAGTGTATGAAACGTCGTTGAATGAAACCAGTTTATTTTCCGGCCACTTTAACAGATTATCATTAAATGAGTCTAAAATGTCATTATACTTTAAAGGATATTGAGTTTGGTTATATTTATCTAAAAGTTCAATATCCCCATTAGAAATATAATCAATATCGCTTAGATTCTCTTTTTCTAAAATTTGAATCAATATTTCTTTAAATGCTTTGACAAACTGTTCAGCCGTATGCTGACTAAATTTATCTAAATGGCTTGCAAAAACAGCAAACCCGTCCTCTAAATTGTAAACAAAACATGTGAATTCACTAACGCTATCTGCTTCATCCATAACCACTATATCATCACTTATCTCGAAATCATCCAAATCATGATTGTATTCGAAAAGGACATTGTTGTTTAAATTAAAGTCCCTTGCAAGCAATCTAAATGGATAAATACTGTTAGTCATTGATTTTAAAATTAGATCAGAAGCATAACTTACATAATCACCAATAGCCCTATTTTCACAGTCAACAATGACAGGAATGGTCCGTATGAACATTCCCCATGCATCCTGCAGGTACTCTTCATGACGACCATGCTCCGTAAAGTTATAATAAACTTTGTCACTGCCTGTGAAACGTGAGCAAGTATATGCAAATACTGCATTCAATAAACTGCTTACAGTAATACCGTTATTTTGAACGAATGAATCAACATTTTCACGGATACCCCTAATCGGAAGACCAACACTACCTATTTTTCCATCCACGTCTCTTAATAAATACTGAACATCATCAATATCCGCCAAATTATCATGGAAGAATTTTTGAGCAGATTTATATTTGTTATCATATTTTGAGTTGAATGAATCGCGGCTTGCATAAACAAATCCTAAATCAATCTCATCATCTAATTCACCCATTAAAACCTGTTTTAATTCTTTATTAATGATTGTACGGGTAGTTGCATCATTGATAATATGGTGTATATTATAAAATATGAACTTGCCATCTTCATTATCCACGATGACAAAGCGGGCTAATGATTTATCCAATTCAAATGGTTCTCTTAAATCAGAAGAATCCTCATTATCAACTATTTCAATAGACGGATAACTGTCACAAATTAAAAGAGGAATATTGGTTGTATCCACTATACGACCTTTTAGTATTGGATGTTTCCTGATTAAAGTATGAATTGCATCTTTGATTTCATCAACGGAACTAGTACGGTCACATTCGAAAATTCTAGGATTTGAATAAGCCACATCTTTTTCATTTACTTTTTCATCCAGATAAATACCCAATTGAGGTTCTGATAAGCAGCAGACAAGGTTATTGTCTTTGAACGTATGGTATCCAATGAATTCTAATTCATGTTTGATATTATCGATGAAAGTATTGAGTTCATCAGCGATATATGTATTTCCTGCATATTGTCCATTAATATTATATGTATTGCCGTTACGGTAAACATTGAAAGTAATACCGTATGTCTCCAAACTTTGCTTATAACTATCCATTTCATCATTATTAACTAATGAATCCGGAAGGATTGACTCGAATAGTTCATTTTTAAATGAAAATTCGCTGCTCAGGAAATTGAATGTAACTGGGCAGTGTTTGTATTTCAATTCTTTTGTTGTATAGATTAATGAATAGTAATTCAAACCTAAGTTATTCGCTTCTTTAAATGCTGTTTTGATACTGTAAACATCATTCATTAAGGATATATCATCATATTCATTATCTGTATTTACTAATATAGGATATTGGCTGGTGAACCATCCGATTGTCCTGTTGAGTTTTGCAATGCTTTCATCACGGCCATAAGTCTCACGTTTAAATATTATATCTTTACCGTATGTCCTGTTGTATGCTCTTGCTATTGCTAAGGCCCAGTATTCTTCTTCAGACAACATTAAAAGATTGTTAACATCATAATTTACATCAACATCAAATATGAAAGGTTTAGTATCTCCTTTAATGGTTGAATCATCCAATAAATCATTGATTTTTGTCCAATGTTGTTTTTCCTTATGTGAAATATCATTTACTAGATTTTTAACATCTTCCACCCAGTTTTTATATGGGTAAGGTCTTGAAAGTCCTGTTTCTTCCCCTGTTTTTAGGCTGTTGTAAATATGTGTCAGGTCTGTGATTAGGATATCCCAGCTCACCCCATCTATGATTAAATGATGAATGACGAACATTATATATGAGACATCGCCGTAGTGTATTAAATTGAATTCAATTAAATTGTTTTCTACATTCAAGGAATTTAATGATTTTACAAAAATTTCTTTAAATGCCTCTTCAAAGTTATCTGAAATAGTAACTTCATTTATTTCACAAGTTTTGGTATTTACCGGAAGTATCTCTTGAGTTATTTTGCCATTATCCGTGATACTGTAATCTGCACGGAGCATGTCATGAATTTTGCATAACTCATTAAATGAATCCTGCAACATGTTTTTATCAAGTTTTTCATTAGATTTTAAGAAGTAATACTGTGAGAAGTTATCTGATTTGATTTGGTCAAAGAAATATTCCTGGATTGGAAGCAAATTCACTTCTCCTTCTACAGGATCATATGAAATGTTTTCAATTGTTTGAACATTTTGTGCAATAAGATAAGGAGTTTTATAGTTTAATATATCTCCTGCACTGCAGGATATGTCATTTTTCTCAAGCAATGAAATAACACGAATGGCAGTGATAGAATCTCCACCCAAACGGACAAAGTCATCATTTAATCCAATGCCTCTTTGATTAAATACCTGTTCAAAAGCATCGACAACATGCTTTTCAGTTTCGTTTGTCGGAGCAACATAATCAGTCTGCAAACTACTCAAATCAACATCAGGCAATGCAGACCTATCCACTTTATCATTTACAGTCAAAGGAATATTGTCTAATTCAATTACAAATGAAGGAATCATATACTCCGGCTTGCATTTACCCACATAATCACAAACAGCATCCTTAAGATTTTCATCACCGATGTCAGCGGATACAACTACATATGCTACCAGTTCATTATTGTTGTTGTTTTTGATTGTTTGAACAGTGACATCGTCAATATAATCAATTTCACGAATGACTGATTCGATTTCAGATAATTCAACACGGTTTCCTCTAACCTTAACCTGACCATCACGACGACCGACAATGGATAATGAACCATCAGGCAGTATACGAACCATATCTCCAGTACGATACAGTTTAGAATAATCTTCATCATGATTAAATGGATTATCAATGAATGATTTGGAAGTTTCGTCCTCACGATTCAGATAACCATCAGAAACTTGATAACCTGCCAAATATAATTCTCCAACAGCACCATATGGAACTTGCCTGCCTTCTGAATCTAAAATATAAGCTTTAGAGTTATAATTCAAATAACCAATAGAAGAAGAATGAATCTTATCAGAATTCCTGATTGAAGTAATAAAATTATTGGTTTCAGTTGGACCGAATTCATCAACCAAAATATAGTCTTTAGGGCTTTCAAATTCACCTAATTTCTCACCACCTAAAAACAGATATTTTAAGGAAGTTTCATCAATTGTGTCCATGAACAATTTACCCACTTGAGTAGTAATCATGGTATGAGTTACATCATGATTAATGAAATATCTATTCAATTCAGACATATTGAGTCTGATATCCTGAGGAACCACACATAAGCAAGATCCAGCATAAATGGCCTTAAATAGAGATTCACAACCCGCATCAAATCCAATGGACGGATATAAAGCATAAACATCATCATTATTTAAGTCATAAGTGTCAGCATAATACGCAGCAACATTCAAAATTGCATTTCTGGTTATTTTAACACCTTTAGGAATGCCAGTAGTACCACTGGTATATAGAATACCTGCCACATTGCCGTAACAAACATTCAACTTGTTCAAGGATTCAATTTGCTCATCAAGAATGTCAGTTATATTTAAAACAATTGAATCATTGTTTAAAGAATTGGCACGTTCATAAGTTTCATCTGTTGCGATTACAACCTTCACATTGGCATCTTCAATCATGAAACCTATGCGCTCATCCGGCAGAGTATCATCTAAAGGAACATAAATACCTCCCATAGACAAAATACCTAAAATAGAAAACATATAATTTTCAGATCTCTCAGTTAAAAATCCAACACAGTCGCCAGGATTAACACCACAATCAATCAACTGCTTTGCAATCTTATCCGCAATGAAAGCTCCTTCAGCATAGGTATAAGAAACATCATTATATTCAACCAACTTATTTTCAGGATATCTTATGAGATTGTCATTGAATGCATCCAGAATATCATTATACTCCAAAGGATGATCAGTTTGATTTATTGTATCCAAAATTTCAATATCTTCATTGGAAATGTAGTTAATGTCTCCCAAGTTTTCTTTTTCTAAAAATTGAATCAGCATTTCCTTAAATACTTTTACAAATTGTTTAGCAGTATTTTGGCTGAACTTATCCGTATGGCTTACAGTAACAAGAAAACCATCTTCCAAATCATTGACCACACATAAAAAATCACCTGATCCACGTGACTCATCCCTAACAACCATTTCATTACCAATATCAAATTCGTTCAAGTCATAGTTATACTCAAAAATAACATCATTGCTTAAATCAAATTCCCTTGCAATCAATCTAAACGGATAAGTGCTGTTGGCCATGGATTTCAAAATCAAATCAGACATATAACCTACAAAATCACCAATGAACCTATCTTCACAATCAACGATGACCGGGATTGTTCGAATAAACATGCCCCAAGCTCCATGGGCGTAATTTTCATGACGGCCATGCTCTGTAAAGTTATAATAAACCTTGTCACTACCTGTAAAACGTGAATAAGTATATGCAAATACAGCATTCAATAAATTGCTAACAGTAATACCATTTTCTTTTGTAAATCTTTCTACTTTTTCATGAATTCCCCTAATTGGAAGGCTAACACTGCCTGCACTTCCGTCAACATCTCCTAAAAAGTACTGAACTTCATCAATATCGGCAAATTCATTCTGGAAGAATTTTTGGGCAGACTTGTATTTGTAATCATATTGGGACTCGAATGAATCGCGGCTAGCATAAGCAAAACCCAAATCAACAGTTTCATTCAGTTCACCCAATAAAGCTTGCTCTAATTCCTTATTAAGAAGTGTAACGGTGGTCGCATCACTAATAATATGATGTATAATATAAAAAACAGATTTGCTGCCATCATTATTTACAATATAAAAGCGTACTAACGATTTGTCCAAATCAAATGGTTTGATTAAAGTTGAATAGTCTTCATTATTGACTGTTTCAATAGGAGGATATCCATCACAAATTAAAAGAGGAACATTGTCAGTATCTAAAACACGACCTCTTAAAATAGGATGCTTACTAATTAAAGCATGAATTGCATCTTCAATTTCATCAATTGAATAATCAGAACCACATTCAAAGGTTCCCGGATTTGAATAAGCAGTGTCTTTTTCGTTTATTTTTTCATCCAAATAAACACCCAATTGAGGCTCGGATAAACAGCAAACGATATTATTGTCTTTGAAATCAAAACCGCCAATGAATTCCAATTCGGATTTGATATTATCAATGAATTCCTCGAATCCATCACCTATATAGGTATTATCTGCATAGTCACCAATAACATCATAAGAATTCTCCTGACGGACAACATTTAAAGTAATACCATATGACTCAGAATCCAAATCAAACAATTCCATTTCATCAGTGAATGATGCCTGGCGGTTGAGTGATTCGAATAGTTCGTTTTTAAATGAGAATTCGGAACTTAGGAAATTGAAAGTGACAGGACAATTTCTATACTCCAATTCATGAGCAGTATAAATCAGAGATCCATAATTTAAACCCAAATGTTCAACATCTTTAAATGCAGTTTTAATACTATAAACATCATTCATCAATGAAACTGCATCATAACCAGTATTGACATCAGCAACAACCGGGAATCGACTAGTAAACCAACCAAAAGTATGGCCAACATCAGCCAAACTTTCATCACGACCGTAAGTCTCACGGTCAAAAATAATAGCCTCATCAAAAGTCTTTTTATAAGCTCTTGCAATGCTTAAAGCCAAATACTCCTCTTCAGACAACATCAAAAGATTATCGATGTCAAATGATGCATCAACATTAAATGCAAATCCTTTAGATTTACCTTTAATTGTAGAATCATCCAATAATCCATTAACTTCAATCCAATGTTGTCTTTCATCATCAGAAATGTCTTCAGCCAAAGATTTGACATCTTCAACCCATGATTTGTAAGGACATGGCCTTAAAATATCAATTTCTTTATTATTTTCCAATTGATTGTAAATATATGCCAAATCATCAATCAAAATGCTCCAGCTAACACCATCAACAATCAAATGGTGAATGACAAAAGTAACATAACATTCATCAGCATAATTAACAAGTCCTATCTTGATTAATCCTCCAGCAATATCAAGTGAGTCTTTAGATTCTTTAATAATATTGTCAAGAGCATCATTTAAATTATCAACATCATATTCTTTAATTTCACAAACAGAGCTGTTCAACGGCAATATCTCTTGAACAACATTATCACCATCGCATTTGTAAGTTGCCCTTAACATGTCATGAATGTTAGACAATTCATCAAATGCTCTTTGGAGAGTATCTAAATTCAGTTTAACATTAGATTTTAGGATAAATTCCTGTGAAAAATCATTTCTATTAACTTGATCAAAGAAATAACTTTGAATAGGCAATAAATCCACTTCTCCTTCTGTCACATCATAGGATATTTTAGTTATTTCTTCAACATTTTGAGCAATCAGATATGGAGTCTTATAATTCAATATGTCCCTAGCGTTGCAGGAAATGTGATTTTTCTCAAGCAATGAAATAACACGGATTGCAGTAATTGAATCTCCACCAAGACGAACAAAATCATCATTTAATCCAATGCCTTTTTGATTAAATACCAATTCAAAAGCATCAACAATATGCTGTTCAATTTCATTTGTCGCAGCGACATATTCCACATGCAAACTGCTTAAATCCACGGCAGGTAAAGCATGCTTGTCGACTTTACCGTTGACGTTCAATGGAATTTCATCCAGTTTGATTACAAATGATGGAACCATATATTCCGGTTTGTGTTCACGCACATAATTCGGAATATTCTCTTTAAGCACTTCCTCATCAATTCCGCCGGCAACAACATAAGCCACCAATTCAACATTGGACCCATTTTCGATTGTTTTAACTGTGACATCATCAATATAATCTATTTCACGAATTGTAACCTCTATCTCAGACAGTTCTACACGGTTTCCACGTATTTTAACTTGATTGTCACGACGTCCAACAATACCATAGGTTTTATCCGGCAACAAACGTGCCATATCCCCGGTACGATACAACTTACTGTAATCAGAATTTTCTTCGAATGGATTGTCCATAAATGCCTTAGCATTCTCTTCAGGTCTATTTAGGTATCCATCTGCAAGCTGACAACCGGAGAGATATAATTCTCCTATAGCACCTATAGGCACGCGCCTGAACTCATCATCCAGAATATACGCTTTTGTATTGTTTTGCACATAACCTACAGAACTGGAATCAATCTTATCAACTGTAGCCGCACTTATGACATAAACACAAGCCTCGGTAGGTCCGTATGCATCAACAATCCTATAGTGGCGAGTTTCACTAATTTCACCTAATTTTTCACCACCCGCAATCAGAACCTTCAATGAGCTTGACTCAATATCCTGAATAAATAATTTAGCAACCTGTGTAGTAATATAAGAATGTGTAACACCATATTTAACAAAATGATTATTTAAATCCTTAATATTTAATCTTATATCATCAGGAATAACATTTACACAACCCCCAGCATACATTGCTGAAAAGATAGCTGCCATAGCAACATCAAAACCGATGGAGGCAAACAAACCATAAACATCCCCTCTAAGAATATCCAAATCACTTACATGGAAATCAATGAAATTAAGAATGGACCTGCGAGTAATCTTAACACCTTTAGGAAGACCAGTACTACCACTGGTAT
>CADAOO010000032.1 GCA_902789505.1 uncultured Methanobrevibacter sp.
AGAAGACTTGTTTGATGGGGTAGGGATGTGAGCTTCGAGGTTTTTTTTCCGAGTTGTTTAGTCCGCTGCTTCCAATTGTCCGCTTGCATTATTTTAATTATTAGTAGACTAATATTGAACTTATTCAAGTGATATATAGTCTGATAATAATTTGGTTAGGTGTTAACAGTAAGGGTGAAAGTAGCACATTTATTATAATTTATTTTTCATACTCATATGTAATAGTTTAAGTATTGCGGTCATAGCATGGGGGTTATACCTGGTCTCGTTTCGATCCCAGTAGTGAAGTCCTTTTGTGTTTTGTTTGTGTACTATGGTTTTCTATGGGATTTTTTGTCTGTTTCTATATTATTTTACTTAATACCCGTATTGCATAATTTTAGGTGATTTTTTGAATATAAAAGTATTGGACACTACTTTAAGGGATGGTGAACAAACTCCTGGAGTTTCATTGACCGCTAGTGAAAAATTTAGAATTGCTAATCAATTAGATGAAATAGGAATCGATTATATCGAAGCAGGTTCCGCAATTACATCCAATGGAGAAAGAGAATCCATTAAAGAAATTACTAAACAGGGGTTCAATGCTCAAATTCTTAGCTTTTCAAGGCCTTTAACAGTTGATATTGATTATTGCTTGGACTGTGATGTGGATGCTGTTAATTTGGTTGTTCCAACATCAGATTTACATATTCAGGACAAGTTAAAAACAACACGTGACGAACTTTTGAAGTTATCCAACAATGCCATAGATTACTGTAAAGACCATGGACTCATTGTAGAATTATCTGCTGAAGATGCATCAAGAAGTGATGTTGATTTCTTAAAACGTGTTTATGCTGATGCCATTGATCATAATGTTGATAGAATTTGTGTGTGTGATACAGTAGGTATTTTAACTCCAGATAATTCTTATGAACTATTCAGCAAATTGAATGATTTGCCCGTTCCGATTGCTTGTCATTGTCATAATGATTTTGGTTTGGCTGTTGCTAATACATTGTCTGCTCTGAAAGGTGGAGTGTCTGAAATCCACACAACTATAAATGGTATTGGTGAAAGAGCAGGAAATACTTCTTTTGAGGAATGCGTTGTTAGTATAGACAGATTACTTCCTCAATTTGATACAAATATTAAAATAAATGAAATTTATGATATTTCTAAATTAGTTGCCCGGTTAACTGGTGTTTATATTCAACCGAACAAGGCGATTGTTGGTGAAAATGCTTTTTCACATGAATCAGGAATCCATTCAGATGGTATAATTAAAAATTCCGCCACTTATGAGTCTATAACACCTGAACTTGTTGGAAGAAAACGTAAATTTGTTATTGGAAAACATATGGGCACTAAAGGTTTAAACAATAAACTTAAAGAATTAGGCATGAATGTCGATGAAGATCAGCTCCATCAAATTTGTGATAATATTAAGGTTCTTGCTGATAAAGGTAAGACAGTCACCGATGTTGATTTGCAGGTAATCGCCAACAATGTTTTAGAAGTTAACCATGAAGACAGGATAAGTCTTGATGAAGTGACAATCGTATCAGGTAATAAGGTGATGCCTACAGCATCAGTTAAGATTACGGTTGATGGGGAGCAGATACTCAATGCAGGTGTAGGTTTGGGTCCTGTTGATGCTGCAATTAATGCGATTAAATCTTTAGATGTTTTTAATGACATCGACCTTATCGAATATCACGTAGATGCAATTACTGGAGGTACTGATGCATTTATTGATGTGATTATCAAGCTTCAAAAAGAGGATAAGGTTGTTTCTGCCAGAGGTACAGAACCGGATATTATTAATGCAAGTGTTAAGGCATATATTGCAGGGGTTAATAGATTGCTAAGGGATTAGTGCTATCATGAATATGGATAATTTAAAAATATTGGGTTTTAAAGCAAAGATAGATTCAGTTAATGAAACTCTTGATTTAATAGATTCTATTAAAGGGGGTGGCGAAATTATTCAACTTCTGAATGCGGATTCAATAGCCGGTATCAATCATATTACTCATGGCGTTAACCAGGCATTTTTGGCTTTCAGCCGTGGCGAAAATTTAGCCAAGGACATCAGTGTAGAAATTGTATTGAGATGTTCCGCTCAAAGGCAGATTTCCAAGGCTTTTAAGATCTTAGGTCTGAAAGAGGGTGAAATGAATTTATGCGCTATTTTAGTTAATTGTGATGATTATACTGATGAGCTGTCTTCTGTTTTCACTTTGGATAATGATGTTCTACTTGCCGATGAAGAAAAATTAATGGGAATCTATGGAATTGCAAGTGAAGAGGTTAAAAATATTTCCGTTGAGGATTTAATAATCGATAGAATCACTAAACTTACAGTTGATTATTGACTTCTTCTATAATCATATTAAGATAATCTTTTTTTAGGCATTCATATGACAGATTTTTTATTTCTATTGCAATTGCTTTTTGCTTTACCCTGTTGTAATTAGGGCATGTTGTTATGAATCCGCTTTTGTCGATGGTTAATGATTTTTTCAAATTCCAGCTTATCTCCTTAGCATTATTGTGAGATATAATTACATTAACTCCTCTTTTATCGTTATGTATCACATTTGGTATGTTGTTTTTTAAATGCTCTGTTGCATTTAATGTAAGTTCAAGATTTTTTTCAACTAAATCAAGTTCACTATCTATACCACTACATATAATTTCATTAGTTTTACTAAGTTTTTGGGGAACTTTTGTTTTGTCAAAGAATTCTTCATTGCTTGTAGTTATGAATCCTCCGCTTCCAACGTTAATCATTTTTGGTGAACCTGTTGATGCAAGAATGATGTCTGAAAAATTGCCGTTTCCTAATTTATGTTGAGCATCACCGATTCCTGCTGATGCATCTTCAATTGTGGTAATGTCATTGTCGTTGCAATATTCTGAGATTTTTTTGGTGTCCTGCTCTCCGCAATATCCTGCAAAACTGGTAAATATTAATGCCGAATTTTCTTTAATTTCCAAATCATCTATGTAATCAGGGTTTATAATTCCCAGATCTGTTTTCAGGGTAATTACATTTTTATTCAGGAATTTTGCAATTTGTTTAAATCCGTGCCATCCTCCTTGATCGGGAACAATAATGTCCCCATCTATTGCAGACAGTGCTATTAATATGCTGTTGTTCCCGCTTGAAGTCATTTCAACGAATTCGTGTGAAGTAAGTCTTTTTATTTTTTCCACGCATCTGTTTTCAAAATTTTCACTTATGCTGCCTTTTGCAACGTCAGACATTATTTCTAGTGTTTTCTGTGAAGGTGTTTTAAATTTAAACATTTTATCCTCTTTTAAAATACATATCCAGTGTGGTCTGCTTTGTGTGAAGCATTTCATTAAGCAAGGTTCCCTTTTTTACAAATTCATTAATCGGGATTTGAAGTTTAGTGCCTGCATGTTTCAGTGAGTCTTCCAGGGTTTCAAATTCTAAGTATGGCCTCACCATGGCTTCCTTAATGTTTTCCCTTACATTGAAAACACCCAATGGAACGTATTCATCATATGCTTCTCTTAAAATTATCACTCCGGATTGTTTTTTAATTTTTGAAAGATAATCAAGAACTACCATTTTTGCTGTGTAATAGCATCCTCCAACGCAGGAATATTCATTTTTACCGCCATTGGTTTCATAATCACAAAATATCAATCGTTCATTTTTTATTAATTTAATGAATGCTTCATACCATTCGTATTGCCATTCTGTAGGTGTCAGTATGACTACATAATATGTATTCAAAGCTCCAAATTCAAATACTCTATATGTATCAAGTATCTCATATTTTCTTACGTCCTTTAAAAACTCATCTGCTAGTGTGGAATCACATGCGGTAATTGACCATCGTGTCGGAACAAGTTTTCTCTTATATTTTGTTCCAATGGCCCCAACTGAAAATGCTTTCTGCATTGCGCTAAACGGCACGTCCTTATTGTGAAGGTTTACAACAGCATCAACGGCTTTCAAATCAGTATCATAAAATGTTTTTTCCAGTTGCCTGTCCCATCTGACAGCATCAATGTCAAACTTTTCTATAACTGCACTTGGCCCGTGGGGTGTGCTGTCTTCTGTAAGCATTGATCCGGTCGGTCTTCTGCCGAAGGTGGCTTCGCTGTCAATTGATTTGGATGCAAGTGAAATATCCTGAAGTTTTTCGACAAAAGGATTTTCCAAATCATCGATTTTGATTAGTTGCTTTCCCCTTACAAGATTCATCCTATAATTTATAATTTCATCCTGAGTTTTATTCTGCCCAATCCAGTCTTCCGGAGCGTCCATGATATGAGTATCTCCCATTTGAGAACTCATCATGGGTCCTGCATAAACTTTAGGATAGGACCATCTTCCAATAAAAACAGATGGGGGTGTTGTTCCTTCTAAGTTTTTCCCAACTTTAACAGACTTCATTTGAAGCTGTTCTGTTAATTTTGCAAGATAAGCATTTTTAGTTGTTTTCATAATTTTCTAAAAAAAAGTAAAAAGATTAAAATACTAAATAATAGTATTTTAACAGAATTCGATGGTTGCAGGTGGTTTATCACTAATGGATAAGGCTACATGTGTAACTTCAGAAACTTCTGAGGTAATTCTTTTTGAAATTGTCTGAATAAGATCCCATGGAAGTTCTGCTACAGATGCAGTCATGGCATCGATTGAGTTAACAATTCTAACCACTACGAGGTATCCAAAGTCTCTCTGATCTCCTTTAACCCCTGTGACTTTAGTGTCGGTTAAAACTGCAAAGTACTGCCATACTTCTTTGTCAAGACCTGCCGCTTCAACTTCATCGCAAACAATTTTATTTGCTTTTCTGCAGATTTCAACATTTTCTCTTGTAAGTGCACCGACAACACGTACGCCAAGACCAGGTCCCGGGAAAGGTTGTCTGTAAACTGTGGTGTCAGGCAAACCTAATTCCACACCAATTTCCCTTACTTCATCTTTGTATAGGTCACGTACTGGTTCGCATAATTCTAAAACCATTCCGTTTGGAAGTGCTAAGTTATGGTGGGATTTAATTTCACCTTTAGTTTCAATCCAGTCAGGTGCAATGGTTCCTTGAACTAAGAATTTTGCATCAACTTTTTCAGCTTCTCTTTCAAATACGTCGATAAATACTTTTCCAATGATTTTCCTTTTGTCTTCAGGGTCATCATAACCTGCAAGAGCATCCATAAATTCATCGGAAGCGTCAACAAATTTGAAATTTAATCTGTCTTTAAAAGTATTGGTTACTTGTTCAACTTCACCTTCTCTTAAAAGACCATGATCCACAAATATTGCAGTTAAATTATCGCCGATAGCTTCTTGAACGAGAACAGAACATACTGAACTGTCTACTCCACCAGATAATGCGATGATTGCTTTTTCATCACCAATTTGGTCTTTGATTTTTTTAATTGCATCTTCAATAAATTCTTTAGGACTTAACATTTTATTCCTCATCTTCTTCGTAATCTTCAATAATTTGTTTTATCATAGCTTCTAGGCCATTGTCATTACCAGATTCAATGGCTTCAAAGATATCATCATATTTAATGAATTTTTCAATTTTTACAGATTTTTCTCCAATTCCGGAAATTCTAAATCCGTATTCTTCATCACCAATTGGAATGTTAACAAATTCTCTTTTTAAACCGGCCTTATTTTCAACAGCTTTATTTTTTAAATCTTCAGCATTATCAATCATTATTACACCTTTTCTTGACAGATTTTGTAGAAATTTTTAAATATGATTTCACCTTTTGGGGTGTGATGTACCTCTGGATGGAACTGAATTCCATATACATCCTTATCTGCATGTTTAAATGATTCAACATCACATAAATCTGAACTGGCTAAGATTTCAAAACCTTCAGGGATTGTTTTCACTTCATCTTTATGGGAAGACCAAACATCCATTTCCGGTGCCAGTCCTTCAAATAAGTTTTTATCATTATTGATATTGATTTTAACTTGAGCATAACTTTCCGTATCTGAAGTTGTAACTTCTCCGCCATATGCTTTAGCAATTAATTGATGGCCAAGGCAAATTCCCAAAATCGGTATGTCAAAGTGTTTGATATATTCCTCACTATTTCCGGCACCTTCCAAGGAAGGTCCTCCACCCAATATTAATCCGATAGGATTTTTTGCTTCAATTTCTTCTATTGATAATTCATTTGAAACAATTTCAGAGGGTATATTGAGGTACTGTAAACTTCTTCCAATTCTATGGTTGTATTGTCCTTTATTATTAATTACTAAAATTGTCATTTTATACTCCATTAAAATATAATGATATTATTTTTGCATTTTTTATTTATTATAGTTTATTAATTTTTAAAAAAAGTAGAAGGTTTATATATTACTTGAAATAAACTTGAATTATATGGAAATTCAAGATTTAATATTCATTATAATTGCTATATTTATTGCTGTATTGCTGTTAAAAGTGTTCATGTGGTTATTGCCAGTATTTGTAGTGTTATTAATAGCATTTTTCATTTACATATACTTAAAAGAGCATTATGATTATTAATTACTGGATATCTGTGAACGCGGAAGTTGCAGCCACTGCACCTTCTCCGCATGCTACAACCCACTGTTTCAGCCCAGCACTCACATCACCAATTGCATATACATATTCAACATTGGTTTTTTGATTCTTATCCGTGATTATATGTCCGGTTTCATCTAAATTAACGCCTAATTGGGTTGCAAGCTCTGTGTGTGGAATATAACCAACGCTTATAAATACGCCGTTAGTCGGGATTTCTTTTAATTCATTAGTAACTGTATCTTTCAGGATTACTGATTCAACTAACATTTCACCTTTTATTTCCTCTACAGTTGCATTTAATATTGTGCTGATTCCCTCTTTTTTAATCATGTCCTGCAGGTGTTTTTGAGCTCTGAATTCATCCCTTCTGTGAACAAGGGTTACATTTGCTCCAAGGTTATTTAGGTAGATTGCTTCCTGAAGGGCGCTGTTTCCTCCGCCCACCATTATAATGTCTCTTCCTGCAAAGAAAAATCCGTCACATGTTGCACAGTAACTGACTCCTTTTCCCTTAAATTCTTCTTCACCTTTGGTATTCAAGTGTTTATGTGAGCTTCCTGTTGCCAGGATGATGGTTTTGGACTGGTAGTTGTCTTTTGTTGTTTTAACTGTGAATCTGTACTCATCATCGGTTTTGGTAATTTCTGTCACTTCTTCCATTTCATGGAGATCGCAGTTTTTAATGGTCTGCGCTTTCATTTTTTCAATTAATTCAAGACCGGATATGCTTTCAAATCCGGGATAGTTTTCCATTTCGGGAACTTCTCGGCCAATTCCACCGGCCAAATCTCTGTCAATGATTAAATTTTTTGTTCCTTGTCTGCCGGCATAGATTCCGGCGGTTAAGCCTCCGGGTCCAGCACCTATAATGATAATGTCATATTGTTCCATAGTAATTACCTCTAATTAGTATTTGGTAATTATAATTTAAAAAAAGATAGGATTTAATAAATTTAAATTAAATCCTTAATTGCCTGTTTGACGTCGCCCAAATCTTCAGTTGGCTCGAATCTTCTAACGACATTTCCTTCACGGTCAACTAAAAATTTGGTGAAATTCCATTTGATGTCATTGTTGTCTTTGTAATGTCTGTCTTTTGCTTTTAACATTAATTTCAATGCTGTTGCACCTTTACCTTTAATGTCAGTAAATGGCTGTTCATTTTTCAGGTATTCAAATAAAGGGTCTGCATTTTCGCCGTTCACATCAATTTTGTCAAAAATTTGATATGGTACCAACCATTTGCTGCGGCACACTTCTGTAATCTCTTCTGTGCTTCCAGGTGCTTGTCCTCCAAACTGATTGCAAGGGAAATCTAAAATTTCAAATCCTTCATCCTTGAATTCAGCATAGATTTCGTTTAATTCAGTGTATTGTGGTGTAAAACCACATTTTGTAGCAGAATTTATGATTAAAAGTACTTTATCTTTATATTGGGATAATGAAACAGTGTTTCCATCCCCGTCTTTTACTTCAAAATCATATATTGTCATTTTTTACACCTCTTTGTAAAAGACTTAACTAGGTTAAGACTTGTTATATTAGTTTGATTGATAGATTATATAAATGTTTCTATTATAAATCTGCGGATTCTTTACTCAATTCATATAAAATTTCTTTAAATTCAAAATATTTCTCATTGGATAACTTTTTGGTTATTTTTCTCTCCCAACCACATGTCAAAACGTTAATTTTAATAAAAACTTCTTCTCCTTTATCAGTTAAAAAGAGAATATTTCTGCTTTTATTATTTTCGTCTTTTCTCTTTTCAACCAGTCCCTTGTTGACTAACTTC
This sequence comes from uncultured Methanobrevibacter sp., assembly GCA_902789505.1. GTDB lineage: Archaea > Methanobacteriota > Methanobacteria > Methanobacteriales > Methanobacteriaceae > Methanocatella. The sequence goes on from CADAOO010000032.1 coordinate 8,350, forward strand.
TTGACCATTTTGGCAATATTGGCTTCTGAAACGAATAATGTTTCTGCCAGTTCCCTTTGAGAAATTCCAGGATAAAATTTGATGTTATATATGTATGTCAATTCCCCGTAGGTTATTTGAACATCATCTAAATTTTCCTTTAAAAAATTGTTATAGCTTAATAATATATACTCCATGTAAAGATTTGTGGGAGTAAAAACAATCCTATCATTTTCCCAATTAATATTAACCATTAATATACCTCAAAACATTAAATTTTCTTTTTGATTTAATGAATTTATAATATAATTATATGTTGTTTTTAGTTATAAAATGGGATGTTAAATGAATTAATTGCATGTTACATTTTTTTAGAATATCTAATGGTGAATTTCAAAAATTAATAGGGGATGGTTATTCAATCATTAATTTTTTAATTCATATTCAAATTATGAAAATAGAGTATTAAATTAGTTTATTTTGTGAGATGTCTGAATGTTTTAGTTAGATTCCTAAAAAAAAACTTTTCCACTCATAAATTATTAACTTTGGGATTGAGATGGCAGATGTCCTTGCAATTATAACATGGACTGTTTCCACACCAAGGAGTTAATTTACTCTTCTTAAATCTCCCATATTCCTTTTCTAAAAAATTATTCTTATAACCAAGATTTATTACATCCCATGGCAGGGAATCTCCAACTTCATATGCTCTAAAGTATTTTTTCCACTCAGCGATGGGACTGTTAAGATTTCCATTTAATAACAGTTCACTAACTTCAGGACCCGCAAATGACAGCACATAATCCTTGAATGTAGGTTCATTGGAATTAATACTCAATTTTAAATTATTCGATTCATCAAGATAAGTTATGTCGACTGGTGAATACTTTAAAAATTGCAAATCCATATCCTCAAACTGATTCATCAACAAGGCAACTTTTGATTCCATTCCCTCCATATCATAAGCATCCCATTGAAGAGATGTTTGTGGTTTTGGTATAAATAGGGATATTTTAACTTTAATTGACAAATCCTTATTTATGGCATTTTTTGTTTTTACGATTGATTTAATATACTCTACCAATTCAATAATGTCTTGTTTGGTTTCATTTGAAAAACCCAACATAAATGAAATCTTTAAATTCAAACCCAGTTCAAATGCATCCCGAATAATATTCTGAATAAGATTTTCCGGAATATCCTTATTGATTGATTTTCTAATTCTATCAATTGATTCAGGATTTATCGCAATCACCTGCCCTCCTGATTGCTTTAATTGCTCCAATGACTCTCGAGTAATTGATTCAATTCTTGATGATGCAATTTCAATATTGAATCCTCTTTTTTGAAGATTTGAAATCAGTTCATCTATTCTTGAATAATCAGTTATTGCATCTCCAGATAGGAAGATTTTACTGAATCCAGTGTTTTCACGTGTTTTTTCAGCAATTTCCACCAATCTTTTAACAGAAGTTTCTCTTAAAGGACGATATAAATAACCAGACATGCAGAATCTGCAACCTCTAGCGCACCCACGTGTCACCTCAAGACGTGTCCAATTAATACGGTTTTTCTCATTATCACCTATTATAATCGGTTTTGTAGTATGGTATTTTTTATTCATATCCTCAACAAGAGCAATATTAGTTCTATTATTTAATTTAGGAATATACAGACCTCTAATTTTAGCAAATTCCTCCAAATGCTCTTTCGGATTTTTAAATTTCTTATATAAATCCAGAAAATCATTCAATATGTACTCACCATCACCAATGAAAAAAATATCAATAAAATCACTGATTGGCATGGGGTTTGCAGATACCATAGGGCCTCCTGCAATAATTAATGGATCAGCATTTGTCCGGTCATGCCTTAAAATCGGAACCTCCGCTTTTTTTAGCATAGCAACAAGGTTAAAATAATTGAATGTATGATATATGGAAAAACTTAATATATCAAATTCCCTTAAATTGGTGTTAGTTTCAATACTTTCAACATCTGGATATATAATTCTTTCACAAAAGCAGTCGTTTCGCTCATTTAACATTTGGTATAAAAGATGATAACCTAAGGTTTGCATTGCCAGATTATATTCATTAGGGCTGGTTAAAGCAAAACGAATATCTATATCATTTATTGGTTTTAAAACTGTGTTAATTTCATTAGGAACCATCATATCACATTTTTCAAGAGATACACATTATTTTTTATTTTTGATGACCTTAATCATTCCAAAACCAATACTATTTTTGTTTGAAAGACCACAGTCATAAGCGAATTTGATTACTTTAGGATCGCCTTCAAGAGTAATATCCATCATATAACAGACGTAATGCTGCTGCAATCTGTTTCTTTTCACTATGACCCGTTTCTTTTTGACATTCCTCATATTTGAGGAAACTTTAATGGAATCCTCTGATAATTCTTCATTGAAGAATTGATTATATTTTTTGATTAAATTCCTTTCAATAAAATGGAAAAAGTTTTTGTCATCAGGAGATAAATCCCATTTTCTTACTTCACCGTTGATTTCTTTGTGTGAGTTGACAACAATTGGTGACATTGTCCTGAATTCCATCTTATTGGTAAATTTAGGTTCTTTTAACATGACAATATTTGTCATTGTAAAATCATTTCCATTAATTGTAATCTGATTATTTTTTATGAATCCATCAATTATTTTTCTAAGTAATTTTGAATCTGGGCTGGATATCTGGAAATTTATTGTTCCGTCAATGGAATTTATCCCATTTTTTGTTACTTCAAATTTTGAAAAGATAATGTTGGAAAATGTAAAAAATTTAAAATCCTTTGAATCATGAAAATCCAAATCAATACCTGCAACCAAAAGATTATTATAAATCACACTTGTAAGCATATGATTATAATTGAATGGAAATAAAACTTCGCCACTTTGATTTTGTAAAGTCACATTACATCTCATAAAATAATTCTCCATTAATTTAAATAATTAAATAGTTCCTATATTTTTATTAAATTATGAAGACAAAAATATATAAATATTTGCTGTAGTTTCAACAAATTTTCCGAATCTAATTATACTTTGAAAAGTGAAAACAGATGAATCGTGATTAATTTTTAACTATAATTTGATTATACACAAGTTTATTATATTAAAAAATATAAAATAGGTTTAAAGAAAAATTATGCCAAAGAAAAATTCCGAATTAATAGAAAAAAATCCAAAAAAAGCCATTAAAGAGTTAGCAATACCAATACTTATCTTAAATGTCATAATAACAATGTATAATGTGGTGGATAGTATTTGGATTTCCGGCATTAGCGAATCAGCAATAGTTGCTGTTGGAACTCTCATACCTGTATTTTCAATGCTGACAGGAATATCTGGAGGGATCGGAGCGGGTACAACTAGCGCTATTGGTTATTATAGAGGTGCCAAAGATACAAAAAATACAATTTTGGCCATGAAAAATGCGATTTTTATATTTTTTATTTTGACAGTAATAATGACCATCATATTTCTTGTTGTTCTTAAACCTCTATTAATTTCTTATGACCTTACTGAAGAAGCAGTAAGGGAAGGATTAAATTACGGCATACCACTATTTGGATGCTCATTTACTTTTATCTTCTCGGCAGGTGTTTTTGGAATCTATCGTGGTTGTGGGGAAACTAAAAAACCATTATATGCATTAGGCATTGGTTTTATACTTAATGCATTACTTGATCCTGTATTTATTTATGTTTTTAATCTCGGAGTTTCGGGTGCCGCCATTTCATCTGTTTTAACATCCCTATTGGGTGTGATAATACTTGGTTACTGGTTATTTATTAAAAAAACAATTTATCCAGATTATAATGATTATAAATTCAAATTTGACACCCCCATTATCAGACGCATATTGAATGTGGGAATTCCAGCAGCAATTGAAATCTTTTTAATTGTCATTGCCGCATCAATCTTAATTTATATCACACAACTCGCAGGAGACGACCAGGCGGTGGCCATACACACATTAGGTTACAGATTATATCAAATTTCATTAATTCCTATTAGTTCAGTATGCGCTGCTCTTGTTATTGTTGTTTCAAATTCATTCGGTGCTAAAAACATCAATAATATAAAAAAATCTTTTAAATATGCCTGTAAACTTACAATTAGTATTGGATTATTGAACATGTTGATAGTATTAGTGTTTGCTCCACAACTATCATCAGTTTACTTATTCACTACTGGTTCAGCTGGTTTAATTCCAAAAATATCTTTATTTCTCAGAATCATTATCCTTTCACTTCCGTTTTTAGGAATAGGATTGCCCTCAACATTTGTTTTCCAAGGTTTATCTAAAGGAATTTACAGTTTCATATGGACATTTACCCGTGAATTCGTACTAGTATTGTTTTTTACATATTTCCTCGGGTTCATAATGAATTGGGGATTGATTGGAATTTGGATAGGAATTTTTGTTGGTAAAAGTTCATCCACTATATTCAATTACCTGCATGCCAATTACTACATTAATAATAAGTTGAATGAAGAATTATCCAAGGAAGATTAATAATCTTGTTTTAAAATAATATTAAAAAAGTGAAAAAAAGTTACTCATAAATTGAGGCTTATTAATTTTTTAGGACTCTTGAATTGAGGCTTATTAATTTTTTAGGACTCTTGAATTGAGGCTTATTAATTTTTTAGGACTCATGTATTGAGGCTTATTAATTTTTTAGGACTCTTGAATTGAGGCTTATTAAATTACACAACTATATTTGAATTCATAGTATATAAATATATTGTTTGGCTATGTAAAATATTTTGTGGGTTGTAATATCATTTTTACGTATTTTTTTAAGTTTTTATTGTGATTTTATTTGGTTTATAATTTGGAACCATACATCAATTTTATCAATGATAATTTCTTCTTTTAATACAGTGTTTTCATACCATTTGATTTTTCCATTTTTTAAGAATCTTTTTACTCCTTTTGTTGTTTTAAATCTTTTTCTGTATCTTTTGGCAAAGACTATTTTAAAGAATAGTTCGAGCCAATTATTAGTTTTTGGAATGTTGTTATTTTCAATGTGAGACAGTGTATTTTCTAAGTCTTTGCCTAATTTGGATATGGATTTTGCTATTTCGTTAGGTAAATGTTTTATTTGATTTTTTAGTATACTGTATCTTTGTTTTGCATTTTTAAATGTTTTTTGTTTGATATATAAATGCCCTTACAACTTATTTAAATCTTTTTAAATTACCTCAAACTGCCAATTAATACTTTTATTTTAATATATTAATATCAATTTTCACTAATTAAAACAATATTGGGGTTTAATTTACAAAATTCATCGAAATTATAATCCAGTATTAACGGAAAAATTGCATTTATTTATTTTCAGTTTTTCAACTGAAAGTTCATATAATTTTAAAAAAGAGTTTTTTGGAAACTCCTTCGAGTTTCCCTAAATTAATTTTTGAATTTCTTCGCGAACAATCTTATTTACCATGCCGCCGTCGGCTTTTCCTTTAAGTTGTTTCATGCACATTCCCATTAAAGGACCCATAGCTCCCATTTGACGTTCTTTAACCATTCCTTCGTTGTTTGCAACAATTTCAGCAATGATTTTGGCAACATCATCTTCACTAAGCATGGTCAAGTTGTTTTTCTCAGCAATTTCAGCAATTTCAACATCAGGTGTTTTAATTGTTTCAACTGCTAGTTTGCGAACGCTGTCTTTTGCAATTTTGCCGTCAGCCAAAAGAGTGAATATTCCTTTGAAGTGATCAAGAGTCAGCACGTCAGTATCGTAATCTTCCCTTTTGATTTCCCTGAGATCATATGCAAGAAGTGATGCCACTGGTGTTGCATCAGCATCAACACTGGCCAATATAGCTTCAAACATATCAGCTTCCTGTCTTTTGACTAGCTGTGTTGCTAAATCTTCACTTAATTTGTACTCTTCAATAATTCTTGCCTGTTTTACGTCAGGTAATTCCGGCAGGTTGTTTGCGATAGGTTCAACTCTATCAGATGTGATTTTGAACAATGGAATATCTGTTTCAAGGTACATTCTGTTTGCAGTTGGAAGAGGTCTCATATATTCGGTGTTTCCATCATCCAAGGCTTTTCTGGTTTCTTCTACAACACCCTCAAGACCTAGTTCAGCTCTTCTTTTGACTTCTTCTAAAGCGGAAATTGCTATATCCTCATCGTGAGCTACAATGATGAAAGCATCATCTTCGCCAATGCTTAAGAATTCGCTGACTTTGTCGACTTCTTCTTGGGTTATTCCGTAAGCCGGCAATTCATCAGAGTGGAAGATTCCGGAAACTCCACGTTTTTTGGCGTAACTTGCAATTTCAGTACCAAATCTTCTGCCAGGCTGTACTTCACGACCAATTAAACCATCAAAACCTTTTAAAACAACGGCTTTAATTGTTTCGGCTGATTTTAAAATTTTTGATTCTGTATCTTCGAACAGTTCATCCAAGTCATGAATCTCTTCTAAAACTTTGGCATTTCTTTTTTGAAGTTCTTCTTTAATCTCAATCAGAACAAGCTGTCTTTGAACTTCCCTTTCCACTATTTCACTCATAAGGTCCAAATCCTGAACCCCTTTAATTTCTACACGAGCACCTTTTGCAATGGAAATGTTCAAGTCCTGCCTGATTGTTCCAAGACCTCTTTTTACATTTGTACTTCTTAAGATTTGACCAAGCATGTATGCAACTTCACGGACCTGCTTTGGATCATGCATTGAAGGGTCTGTTGTAATTTCTGCAAGTGGAATACCTAATCTGTCTAATCTGAACTCGGTAAATCCGTCCTTGGTTTCGATTCTTCTTGCAGCATCCTCTTCAAGACCTAAACTTTCAATAACAACTCTTCCATATGGGGTGTCCAGATATCCGTCTGTTGCAACCATACCTGTTCTTTGAAATCCGCCTGTGTTACTTCCATCAATAACCTGTTTTCTCATTGTATGGAATTCATCCACAATATGCATGTTCATTAAACAGGCAATGGTAATGCAGATGTCGAGCGCTTCTTCATTTAAACTGTGAGGCGGTTCGTCATCGTTTTCAACAAGACATGTGTGTTTTTCAAAGTTTTCATATTTGAAATTCAATCCTCTTAAGGATTCCTGAAGCGCTGCCCTGTCGATTTCACCAAGTTCTGATTGTGTCGGTCTTAATTTTCTTTGGACCAGTTCTGTGTAATCATCATCAACAAGTTCTGTTTTACATGGACAGAATAATTTATGCTCACTGTTTAATTGTTGGTGAATTTCAAGTCCCATTTTTAATCCTAATTCATTGTAATCCATATTAGCACTCCCTCAGTTTAAAAAATCCTTTATTGATGATTTCTCTGAAAATTCACCTGCAATATT
>CADAOO010000033.1:0-11234 GCA_902789505.1 uncultured Methanobrevibacter sp.
CCGTCTTTGGTTGTAACGATAGCTGAAGCATCGATTCTTGAAGTTCCTCTTCTGATCATGCTTCTTACGTAATCGGTAGTGGTCTTGTGACCTGTAAATTTGGTGTTTGCAACATCGCCTGCAACGTTGTCGATTTCAAACCTGAGTTTGATGTATTGTTTTGAGAAGTCTCCGGTCAATTCTCTCATAGTAACTTCTACGCCTCTTCCAATGAGAAGTTCTGGGTCTCTTGCTGGAGTTTCTCCAATTTCTTTATCTTCAAAGTTTACTGGTGTTTTAATAGTATACCAGGATTTTTCTTTCCATGTATCACGTACTCTACGTCTTTGTTTTGCCTTTGCCATTATATCAACCGTTTTTTTAATAAATAATAATATATAGTAAATATAGCTTACGCTATTAAAATTTTAAAAATAGCCTAAAAATACAGTATTTAGCATATACGCTATAAAATAGACTGTAAATTGGATTATAAAAAAGTATTAGTTTATAATCAGTTATTCGACTATTGTGAGGTTTTCTCACGTTATTTAAAGAAAATATCTACAATTTAAGTTTTAATTAATAAAACCCGCCCATAAAGGTTAGTTTTAATTATTTAATTCATGGTATATAAAGATTATTGAAAAAATGAATTTTTTGAAAAAAAATTGAAAAATTGAAAAAATTATTTTTCAAAAAGTGCCATCGGAATATACTTCTGATACATCTCATCTTCAATATCCATATTCCTGACGAAATCCTTGCTGGTCTTTTTGTTGGCCATTGAAAGCATTACATGTGTGTTGATGTATCCCCGCTCGCTGATTAACTCCAAAAGCCTTTTGCCGTAGGTCAAATCAGGGTTTGATACGCGGTCATGCATCAGCTTCAGAGTATTTTCCTCTTCAATGCCTAAAACTTCACACATCCCATACATTTCATTGATGATTTCCGATGCCCACTCCTTAAGAGTGGTCTCTTCACCATCCTTTAAAAGTCTCATGGACTCGTCATAAGCTCTTTCGGCAGTATTTTCCTCATTTATTTTAGCTTCCTTTTGCCAGTCCACATAATCCGATTCGGATTTGATAGCCATATAAATCAAAAACAGATGAAGGAATTTCATGTCATGCCTTACAAGACCGCACTTATAGAACGGATTGATGTCAAGGGTTCTGATTTCAACATATTCGATTCCATCCTCTTTAAGTGAGTTCAGCATATCCATAGGACGTTTTGGCTTTAGCCTTATTTGAGTGTAAAGCTCTTTAGCTTCCGAGAGATCCCCCTCATCAATAAATGACTGGACATCACGTGTGAATTCATCTACACTGGCATAGCCAGGATAGAGGTCCTTTAGATTCTTATATCCGCAGGAAGCATTTCTGAATGAAGGGCCCTTTGTACTGTAATAGCTGCCATAAGCATCCCTGGCATCCATCTTATGTATACAATCCTTTGAAAATGTGCCGTGAGAACCTATGGAACATCCTGTCAGATAGATGATAAGCCAGCAGTATCTCAGATAATTACGGGCTATCTTTAAATAAATTTCATTTTTAAACTCCTTAAAGTCCAAATCAGACCCTATAATTTCATACAATTTCTCAACACTTTCCTCTGCAAAGGAGAAATTGAAGTGGACTCCTGAAATCATCTGCTTTTTGACACCGTACTTTTTTGCAAGCTCCATTCGGTATTTTTCAGATTCCACACCTTCATCACCATATTTAGCTATAGGTATCTTGTCATAATATGGAAGAATGCAGGGAATTGACTGAAACCAGAGATATTCATTATCCGGAAGCGATGCGTTTACCAGGTCCGCCAGAAGGGAAAAAACGTCAAAAGCCTCATCGATTGAATCGAATGTTGGCGTAATTATCTCTATTTGGCTTTCCGAGAAATCTGTTGTAATCACAGGATTTTTCAGTTTGTCTCCAAAGACTTCAGGATGAGGAGTCAAAGACAGCTTACCGTCGGAAAGAGCCCGCAAGCTTTCCCATTCTATTCCAAATGACCCCTTTAAGATTTCTTCAGGTGATAATTTGCATAAATTTGATAACTCCATTTAAATCCCACTTAATTTACCGTATTCCCAGATTAATTTCTCTATCGGCACTCCTCTATTGACAGAGTCGATGATATTCTTTCCAGGGTTTGTGTGTTGTCTGATACGTTCGTATAAAGGTTTTAAGAATACTTCTTCGCCAAGACCTCTTTCCTCAAGTCCCGCCGATGCCAGATCAACGACATCCCGGGACAGTTTACATATTCCATTTCCATCTACAAAAGAAGGAAGCTCGTCCTGAATAAGCAATTTTCTAAGTTCACTTGCATTGTACCCTTTATGATATATTACATCATCATTATTAATTAACTCTTCCAACTCATCAAGCCTACCATTAAGGCCCAGATGAAATGCACTGACTGACATTGAATCACTGATAGGCTGAGTGCAGACACTTCTGAATTCTACAGTGCCCCTGAATGTCAGATTAATAAATTTAAACGGTCTCAGGTATTCGATATCCCTTATACACGGCTTTATTTCAATTTCCCTATACTCGCCGTTATCATAGATTTCACCTGTAACCGATTCCATTTTAAAGTAATCGTAGAGATTCATTGTCGGAAAATTGATATATGCCCCGTCACGCATTACGCAGTAAATGTTGAGAGATTCCTGATAGGACTGCAAATCGTTTATGCTTTTGAAATCGACATCATACATTCCTATATTGTGGGGATTGATGCCGTGGGTGGAGTATTCCCATAACGCATCCCTAAAGCAGGTAATGTGATTGTTTTCCTCAAACAGTACTGAATTTGAAAACAGCAATGCCTTAATCGGCTCTATTTTTGAAAATACATTGATTGTCTGTACCAGATCATCCTTATAAACGTCAAGCTGAACCTGTGAAGCAGATGAAAACATGCCATATTCAGGATAGTTGTGAAAATACATTGGCTTGTCAAGATACCTGGAATAGGATTTCAGGTGGTGATAAAGCATCAGATACCTTTCAGAGGGAATGGGTACTGATTCATTGTATTTCCGGTACGGGTTGATTCCCATTCCTGTCAACGTATGATTGTACTCTTCAAAAGCCTCTTTAGTGAATGCATAGTATTCGCTGAAACGGTCATTTATTGAAAACAGCTCCTTTTCACGACCCATTGCAAATTCTATGTTATTATATGAGCAGTCATAGCAGACTATATCATCATTGTTGCCGTTTTTTAAGGAAAACACGTTTCCGTCATAATCTATTCCGTTACTTTTGAAATCTCCGAACTGCCTGCTGAACCTGGCGGTAACCTCATGCACAACGTCGAAATTGACGGGGTCCTTGTCCAGGTTAACGATTGGAATCTCTATTTCAATGCCTATGAAATTCTTCCTTTCATATGTAGGCCTTATGAACTCATCGTGCAGTGTCTCCCTTATCATTTCTCTGGTGATCATATCCTCACTCCTGCAATGAATTTAAGAAGTTTTCAAGGGCTTTTTCATGCTCTTCTGTCTGTATAAATTCATTGTCATGTTCTTCACTTTCAAAAATGATGTTTCCATCAATTAATCCAAAAAGCTTGTTGAGTTCCACTTCCTTCCATCTCTCATCATCATCCAGAGGTGTTGAAGCGACAAGAAATCCTTCCTCGTCCTTGAGATAATATAATGTTTTTCTCATGTTGGAGTGGATATAAGTCAAGTCACCGTCATAAATCATCAGATTAAGTTTATTGTTTTTTGACAGATCAGCTACAATACCATTCAATAGATTAAAGCGTTCTTTAATAGTTGATGGAGCGCCTTTTTCCTTTTCAAACTCATTTACCTTATCAATAATGAACAGCAGTATCCTTTCGGAGTCCGTATCTCCGTTTTCATGATCCCTGTATTTGTCAAGGCCAGGATAGTCAAATATTGTTCCATTGTGTATCAGCATCCATGACCTGTTGTTGTCATCCAGTTCATGAAACGGATGGCAGTTTGGAGATACGATTTCCCCGACTGTAGCCAATCTTATGTGTGCGAACACATTTTTTCCAACAACAGGATGGGACAATATGTCTTTTAAATGCTGGCTACATGTTGCCTTAACAGGTTCTTTATCTATAACAAATTCATCAGATTGCATATTAGCCAACCCCCATCCATGCGGATGATCTTCAGAGTGATTATAAAAACATTCCAAACATTCATTTACTTGTTTTGGCGTATTGGAATTAAAACAAAAAATTTCACACATATTTTTCCCTCCCATTATTGGATAAATATTACAATTGTTATATTGTAATAACATATGTTATATAATTTATATTATATAAATATTGTCAAAAAAAAGATTAATTTTTCATGAAGTTGACATGATTGATGTATCTTTCAAGAACCTCATCAATCGGCCCTTCATCCATGACCAGTTTGAGACCCTGGTCTTCAGCTTTAATTTTTGATTTGAAGCCGTACTGAACTGCAATCAACACATCACAATCACTGCAGGCCTTGATGACTTTGCCGCCCTGATGCTTTGCATCTTCAGCTATTTCAATATCCCTTCTTTCAACAAAACTGGCATCATCCACGCAGTCATAGACATAAATTGACTTTCCGCGGCCCAGATGCAAGTCCACATTTTTCCCGTCGGAAGATACTACAGCTATTCTCAATTTAACACCTCATAATTATACAAGTTATACTTCAGCACCATCTAATGCATGATTGCAACTGCAATCTAATGAGTCATCAACATTTTTTATGAAATTGTATATCAGTTCAAGTAGGTCAAGTTCTTTTTGAGCCACCATTTCAAAGACCTCATCAATTGTCAGATTATTTTCAGAAATTCCTGATGCATAATTTGACACGATGCATATTGAATTGTAGCACATTTCCCTTTCACGGGCAAGTGTAACTTCAGGAAGTCCTGTCATTCCAACCAGATCCCCTCCAAGCATTTTAAACATTCTAATCTCAGCAGGAGTTTCAAATCTTGGCCCTTCAGTACATACATATGTTCCTCCCAGAATCACATCACCTGACTCGTTCAAAACATCTCTCAAATAGCTGCAATAAGCTTCAGTGACATCAATATGAACTACCTTATCTTCAAAAAAAGTTTTAGCTCTGTTCTGTGAGAAATCAAGAAAATCATCAGGAATGACAAAAGCGCCGGGAGGCATTTCCAGATTCATGGAGCCGACTGAGTTGGTAGCGATAATCTTTGTGACACCAATCTTCTTTAAGGCATCAATGTTTGCCCTGTAATTAATCTTATGAGGTGGAATGCTGTGTCCTGAAGCGTGACGCGGAAGGAAAGCTACCTTTTTGCCGAAAATGTCCAGAATGGATACCTTAACTTCCCCATAATCTGTTTTGACTAACTCTTCCACACACTTATCTGCCTTATGAGTAATTTCATATACTCCGCTTCCACCGATAATTCCAATCATAAAATCATCCTTTTGTAACTGCCAATGGTTTAACCTTTGCAACCAGTTTTGCAATGCCTGTGCTGTCTGATACGCGTACGACACTGTCGACATCCTTGTAAGCTCCAGGAGCTTCTTCAGCAATCACGTTTTTGCTGGTTGCTTTAATTCTGATTCCTCTTTTTTCCATATCTTCAGTGATTTCATCGGCAGAGAAATCTTTTTTGGCCTTTGATCTTGACAATACCCTTCCTGCGCCATGAGCGGTGGAACCGAAAGTTTCTTCCATCGCAATGTCAGTTCCGTGCAGCACATATGAAGCGGTTCCCATTGTACCCGGAATCAGTACCGGCTGTCCGACTGCCCTGTATTTTTCAGGAATTTCTTCCCTTCCAGGACCGAATGCACGTGTAGCCCCTTTTCTGTGAACCAGAAGGTCTTCCTCACGGTTGTAAACCTTATGGGTTTCCATTTTAACGATATTGTGGGCCACATCATAGACAATGTCCATTTCCATATCCTTTGCGGATTTTCCAAGGACGTCCTCAAAGGTTTCACGAACCCAGTGAGTCATCATTTGCCTGTTTGCCCATGCATAATTGGCTGCTGCCGCCATTGCCTGAATGTAATTTTGCGCTTCCTTTGAATCAAGGGGAGCGCAGGCCAGTTGTCTGTCATCAAGGTTGATTTTGTATTTTTTGTAAGCTTTATCCATTATTCTCAGATAATCTGAGCATACCTGGTGTCCGCATCCTCTGGAACCTGAATGAATCATGATTACAATCATTCCTTTTTTGAGGCCGAAAACATCTGCAACTTCTTCGTTGTAAATTTCATCTACAATCTGAATTTCCAGAAAGTGATTACCTGAACCTAAAGAACCCAATTGTGGAATTCCTCTTTTTTTAGCCTTATCTGATACAATGCTTGAATCAGCATCCTCCATTCTTCCGTTTTCCTCTAAAACTTCAAGATCTTCAGGCCAGCCATATCCATTATTGACAGCCCATTCTGCACCGTAATCAAGCACGTCGTTAATTTCATTTTCATCAAGCCTTATTCTGCCTTTGCTTCCGACACCGGACGGGATATTTTTGAATAGCTTTTCTGTAAGCTCATCAAGGTTATCTTCAACATCCTCAAGGGTCAGATTTGATTTAATCAATCTGACGCCACAGTTGATGTCAAATCCGACTCCTCCAGGAGATACGATACCGTTCCTTAGGCTGAATGCTGCAACTCCACCTATTGGAAAACCGTATCCGAAATGAATATCCGGAAGTCCGATTGAATATCTTTGAATACCCGGAAGGCAGGCCACATTAACGATTTGCTGAACGGCACCTTCCTCAAGAGCATCAAAACTTTCATCATCAATGTAAAATCTTCCTGAAGCCCTCATCTTTTTATTGTAGGAGCCAGGAATCTCATAAACATTATCTCTAACTTTTTTAATTTCATCTTTAATAGCCATAAAAATCACTGAATTATTATGTTTTAATATTTATGAATAGTGTTTAAATAAAGTTTTGGTAATCAAAATATCTGTCATGATTCATTTGAAAATGAAATATTCAAATCCTGATCTAACACAAAGCTTCGACGGTTTGACAATATATTTACTTTAAACTGAAGTATATAAGCTTAAAATTCCAATTTAAGAAGTATTATATGTCAACTACTTTAAAAAGATTTTGTTGTTTTGAAAAACAATAAAACAAGATGAACTAAAAACTATTTTCTAAACAGCAAAGAGATTCCTGCCACAAGCAAAAACAATGCACTGATAACATTAATGTAGTCTGCACCGGCTATTACAAACATAGTTGCAATGATAAAGCCAACACCTGCAATTTCAGTGTTCTTTTTTATATAATAAGTTGAAATGAAACCTAAAATAGAAGCAAGGATTGCTACAAGACCCAAAAATGATATATGGGCCTGTCCAAAGCTTTCAATAAAAATTAGAAAAGAACCTGAAAACATTCCGATAATGGAACCCAATGCACCCATTACCATTTCAAAAGTTCTTGAGAGGATTTTATTTCGTTTCATATTAATATCTATGGACTGTCATATTATATAAAATATTATAAATCAACGATGGCTCGAAGCTCATAATGTTCGGTTTTTTTAACATCCATCATGTGAAAAGTTATTGCTTTTATTTCACTTTTACGTTCATGCTTATCCCAATCGATAGCTTCTCCATTGATAGTTGCTTTTAGATTATACCCTTTATCTGTCTTGGAGATGTTTACACTGAAATCGCTGAAAAGCATAAAATCTATTTCATGGTAAAACAGCAGCTCTTCAAGGTAGTCATACAAAAGGGATACCTCATCTTCAGAGGTTATTTCAAATGATTTTGCAATTTTTGAATCTATCCCTGAAGTATCGGATATTATATTAAAAATAGCCAATCCTGCATTTTCAAAAGCTTCATTCAAAGTGTTACCATAAGCAATAAATCCAATGTCTGCAGTTACATCAAAATACTCGAATCTTTTCATGAATTTTCCTCAAAAATATTACTTTTCAAATGCTCTCTATCTCTTTGTTTATATTATATTTTTCACCATAATAAGTATAGTGATTAAAATGTTAGGAAATACCAATACCACAAAACAGGCAGATTTAAGGAAAAAAAGTTCAATAAAGGATGAAATTTTGTTCAGTGACTATGACGTTCAATCTTGCATGGTAATGCTACTTGTAATAACTGCATTACTTTTATCAGTTGTTTCTGTTGTTGCGGCACAAACTCCAAGAATAATTTAAGCTTGGATCATATTATTTTTTAAATACAATGCCAAACCCTTATTGCTGCACATTAGACCGTGGCTTACCATGCAACATCTAATGAAACAGAAACTCATTTCAGCCAGGAAAATTCAGATGGTGTAATCATCGGGGTTAAAACGCAATATAATTTCACGAGAATTTCCCCTAACCCCTTTTCCTGTAAATTTAAGGTCAATTAGCCTTACAAATTCAAGTTTCAATAAACTTCTGTTAAATGAAGCGTAACTTGAACCTGTCTTTTGCTTGAAACTTTCAGCCAATTCGCTTGAAGGACATACATCCTCATAACTTACAATCATTCTCAAGAGTTCCCTTTCCTGATCGTTGAGGGCTTTGATAGTTTCGGAAATGTTGATTGATACCAGTGAATCCACAGCTTCATCATAGTGCTTCTGAGTGATTTCACGGCTGGCGTCTGCTTCTGCAATATTTCCACATGAATTCAGAAGCTTGATTCCTATTCTCAGGTCTCCGTTTTCATATGTATACATCGCAATCTGCTCCAGTATATCATCACCTAAAACGTTCGGGTAAAATCCGGCCTTAGCCCGGTCCTTCAGGATGTCCTCCACTTCACTGTATGAATAAAGCGGGAAATGAATCTCCTGCGGAATAAAAACAGTATTGACATTCTTATCAAAGGCATATTTGAATTCCAAATCAGACAATATTGCAAATATTGCAGTTTTTACACCAGGATATTCTTCATATGCTCTTAAAAGATCATAAAATACTTTATTTGCAATTTTACTTTGGAACAGATAATTAACATCATCAAATGCAATGACCAGTGCCTTTTCATTTTTTTGAAGTTCCTTCATTATCTGGTCATATACCCTTGAAAACGGAACACCGGTCTCTGGGGGAAGGTGTCCGAATATCTTTTTGTAGACCTGGGAAAATATTCCAAAACGGGTTGTATGAATTTGACAATTAATGTAGACGCATATAACTTTTTCAGTATTCTTTTCAACAAGCTCAAACACTTTTCTGATGGCGGTTGTTTTACCTGTTGCAGGCGAACCCAAAACAATTGCGCTTGATGGCTGGCCTCCCCTCATTGCTGGTCTTATTGCCATTGCCATAGCTTCCATCTGAGTGTCCCTGAAATTATAATTAGGAGGAACATAATCCGGATCAAAAGCGTTTATATTCTGAAAAAGACTTTCATCATACATCAAGATATCTTCAATTCCCATAGTATCTACTCTATTTTTACTATTATAAATCAATTATTATTCACACAAATTAATAATATCCACATTTTCATTATCGACTATCCATTGTGTCAATCTGGCAGCATACATCAATTTTTTCTTTTTGAACTCATCCGCTTCGGCCAAATCGGTTTTGAGGTTTGGTCTTGAATATCTTGTGACAATATCGCCGAAGTCCATTCCTGCAAGAGTTATTTCGCTTGCACCCAATGCAACGGCCAAAAATATGGCCCTGTCCCCGTCGGTGAATCCACCGAAGTTGTATATATTTCCTACAGGCTGTGCCTGTGTGGTGCCGATTACATTGCTGAAGAATGGAGTATATTTGACAACCGCATCAAGATTGTCTCCGTGGGCGTGAACCGCTATATTGGCACCTCTCAAATTTGCCAAGAGTATATCATCCATATTTCCATCCAAATCAGTGGCTACAATATCCGGAGAAATCCTTTCCTCTATAAGAGCGGTTGTTGCGCCGTCTGCTGAAATCAGAACGTAATCCTTCAAATCATAGTTTTCTTTTAAGAACTTGACATGCTCCTTCAGTGAAGGTCCTGCGCCAAATACTATATACTTGTCTGAAAATCCTACTATCTGGCTTAAATCATCCAATGTAAGGCAGCCTTCCTGGGACAATATTTCATCGAGCACCTTTGCTGAGTTTTCATCACCTTCTCTTGAAAAACCGAAATCATCAAGAATTTCTTTATAATATATTTCCCAAAGTCCAAATTCCATATTTAAACCTCACACTAATATTTTAGCCACTGATTGATTAAATAATTTATTATTTTTTCAAGGATTGATTTGATACTGTTAAATTGATTTAAACAAGTTAAACTTACTTTATTTTAAAGAAAAACTTTTTATATCTCCTGAAATAAATCAAAATCTACATTAATGTATTTGAAAATGATTTCTAGAAATCTCCAAAAATATGAGGAAAGAAATATGGATTTAAGCAGGAAAATATATCAGTCTTCAGACATATCTTTTAAATATGCCATAGCCGTTTTAAACAAACAGCTGCACAAATACCTAAAATTAAAAGAAGAATACAAAGTATCCTACCCAACAGAAGTTATTACAAGGGACATGAGAAATTTAAGAATGGATTCGCTTTACAGAACAGACACCCAACTGAATAATATAGAATCCCAATCAACAAAAGTGGGCATAAAAGAAATGAAAAGATTTGCTGATTATAGGACATTTGCGGAATATATCTATAACCTGCCTGTTGAAACCATAATTTTGATGACGGATGATCCGAAAAATTCACTAAAAGAGTATAAAATAAGCGAAACAGATATCCTAAGGCCCATATTTATATATTTTACAAAGGAAGAGGTAATGAAAAGATTTAAGAATGTTACTGACAAAATAGAAAATAACAGAAAGCTGAGTGAAGAAGAAACACTAGACATAGCCTTTCTTCCATTATTTGCTGCTAAAGAAAATTCACAGGAAATAACTGAAAAAATGTGTGAACTGATAAAAAAGTGCAAACAGATAGACTATGAATTAAAAAGAGAGATTTCGTTCATCCTTCAAATAATGGTTTTTAAATATTTTGATGATTCCAAAAAAAGAGAACAATTGCTAGGGGAAATAAACATGAAACAGTATGATTCCGATTTAGAAATGATTGCCTATGAAATATACGGCGAAGACCTAGAAGAACAAAAAGAAATAATAAAACAAAAAGACAACACAATCCAACAACAAAACAATGACATAAAACAAAAAGACAACACAATCCAACAACAAAACAATGACATAAAACAAAAAGAC
>CADAOO010000033.1:11257-29935 GCA_902789505.1 uncultured Methanobrevibacter sp.
CCTAGACAAAGAAACCTCCGCCAAAATCGATGCGATATTGTCCCAAAACCAGCAGCATTAATTCAATATTCTCACATCTTTTTTAAATCCACATCCTCAGACATTATGAAAAGACCAGTGACAAATAAACAAACCCTTTTAATCATGATTACACTCTTATTAAATATATGATTCACTTAACTGATTAATATAACTACATTAACCGGCAAGAAAATTGCCGATAATAATGTATAAAAGGCATTAAAATAAATATTTAAATAGGTTTAGAAATGCTAAATCTTTTTAACATGGAGGAATATAATGAATGATATCTTATTAATGCTTCCTGGACCGACAACAGTGCACCCAAGAGTACTCAATGCAATGTCACAAGCTGTTGTTAACCACAGAAGCGCAAAATATGGTGAAATATTAACTGAAACTACTGAATTAATGAGTAAAGTTTTCCAAACACCAAATAACTCTTATTTATTAACTGGATCTGGAACTGCAGCTATGGAAGCAGGTATTGCAAATACCGTTGCACCTGGAGAAAAAATGTTGAATGTCGTAGGTGGAAAATTCGGAGAACGTTTTATGAAAATAGCTCAAACCCATGGAATCGATGCCAAGGAATTGGCTGTCGAATGGGGAACCGCTGTAACTCCTGAAGCTATCGCTGAAGCATTGGATGAAGATGAAGACATCAAAGCTGTCAGTGTCATCCACAACGAAACCTCCACCGGTGTAGCTGCACCTATCGAAGAAATCGGTAAAGTGATGAAAAATTACGATGCATTATACATCGTAGACACCGTTTCCTCCCTTGGAGGAGATTATGTGGACGTTGAAAAATTCGGAATCGACGTTTGTCTTACCGGATCACAGAAATGTTTGGCCGCACCACCTGGAATGGCTGCAATTACCTTAAGCGATGACGCATGGGCTGCCGTCGACAAAGTTGAAACCAATACATATTACCTTGACTTGAAAGCAGCAAGGAAAAGCGGAGACAAAGTACCTCCTGAAACCCCATATACTCCATCCGTTTCACTTACCTATGCAATGAACGAAGCATTGAAAATGGTTATGGAAGAAGGTCTCGATGAAAGGGTTGCCCGCCACCACAAAGCAGCAAAAGCAAGTGTTGCAGCTGTCAAAGCTTTAGGATTGGAATTATTTGCAGACGAAGCTGTTTCATCAGCAACAGTTACTGCAGTCAAAATGCCTGAAGGAATCACAGATGCGGACTTCAGAGGAACAACCCGTGACAAGTATGGTGTTGAACTTGCAGGAGGTCAGGACCACCTGAAAGGAAACATCTTCAGAATCGGACACATGGGAAACATTTCCTACAAAGAACTGACCCAAACCTTTGCAGCTATCGGAATGACCTTAAAAGGTTTAGGTGTAATTGACGATGCAGGCGCAGGTGTTGCATCAATCACAGAATCATACTTATGATTCTGATTTTCTCTTTTTTTGATTTTTCTGTAATGTTATAAGTTATAATCTCCAAATTTTGTAAAAAATATATTACTTATAAGTAATAAGGTAAAAGTTACACTTGAAATGCACCTCTCTCCTATAAGTTATAATTTATATGTGAAAAGTTACACTTGAAATGGATGTCTAAATCATGTTACTTATAAGTGAGAAGGTAAAAGTTACACTTGAAACGCACCTCTCGAAAAATGTGAGAGGAAGTATAAGTGAAAAGTTACACTTGAAACGTACGTCTTATAAGTGAAAAAAGTATTACTTTTGTTTGAAATTTCCAATAGTAAAAATATTTTAAAGATTAACAACAGATATTATTATATATTATAGGATGTGAAACTATGACTCAAAATATAAAAATAACTGTTGAAGAATTACGTAAACTTGTTAATGCAGATAATGTAATCGGCAGCCCAATCGAAACAGAAGACAAAATCCTAATTCCTGTTATAAAAATGGGAGTCGGATTTGGTGTTGGTGAAAACATTGTCGGCAAAGACGGAAGCGATGCCGTAGGAGGGGGAGCAGGAGTAGAACCTATATCCATGGTAATGATTCCTAAAAAAGGAGAAAATGCAGACGGAGTTCGCGTACTTGATTTAAGCAAAGGAAACGAAGCAAACAAAGCATTGTCTGACTTGAGTTTAATCATCAGCGATTTGATAAAAGGCTATATGAACACAGATGAAGAATATGATGAAGGAGAATACATAGAGCCTCAATTTACAACATCCGATGATGAAGACAAAGAATAGGAATGCATATGTTAAACATCCTAGGGATGATTATTTTAATAATCATCTTATTTATTATTGTCCTGCTGCTAATCGGGATTAGGATATCCCTAATCTACGATAAGAAAGGCAGCGAATTGAAGGGATGTTTAAAAATACTTATTTTTAAAAAGATCAAAGTTTACTCCACCACCTACCCATCCAAAGATTCCGACAAAGATGAAAAGGAAGACAAGGATGAGGAGAAAAAGCAAAGGGACATCAAAAAGATATTTAATTTAGCCAAACCCTGCTTTAATGATTTTAAGACATTCATAAAATCCATATTTGATGTCATTAAAGTTTCAAAACTTGAAAACCATCTCATTTTTGGAATGGACAGTTGTGCCGATACGGGGAAATATATCGGGATTATATGGGCAGCATTGGCCATTTTAAACCCAATGCATGAAAAGCTTCATTTAAGTGCAGAACCGTCATTTGCAGGAAGCGTGCTGAACGGCCATGGAACCAATGACATTGAAATCTATCCTCTGAAACTGATTGTTCCGGCAATAAGGCTGCTTTCAAAAAAGGATGTGAGAAAATTCCTGAGGGGTGTCTGGGATGAAAGATGAAATCATTGATTTTTTAGCCGGCGAACTGGACATGGAAGGAAATGTTGAATTTGAATTTCGCGAACTTTACGGATTCACTTTCGTATTTCAAAAATGGTTTTTGACTTATGAGGAAAAATATTCATCTGCAGAAATCAAACCTGTCGGAATAATTTATGAAGAAAATGGTGAATATTACCTAGTCCCCCTAGATGAAACTATTGAAATAGATGCAATTATTAAGGAATTTGTCAGCACCTGTCTGAAATAGAAAAATCATTTTAAGCAAGTGAAACTTCATTTGAAAACAGGTTTTACAATTAAATATCTTAAAAATCAATGCCTTAATTTTTACCTGTCAAAAAGTTCACATAAATCGGTAAAACAAAAAAAGAAAGATTATGTTCATCAAAAAAGGATTTGATGAATCTTCAAAATTACCACCACACCATCTCTGCAGATTCACGCAATGGATTTAGAGAAGCCCATGATGAAATTTAAAACACCTGCACCAATGCAATTACCGCTCCAACCCACAATTGAAAAATTTCAGATTCAATGAGTGAAACACCACACCCAATTTTGAACTCTATCAATCATCATCGGGAAGCGGAATGTTTTCACTTTCCACAACCACCTCGACAACAAGGGGTCCTGTCAGATTTTTCTCAAGAAGCAATCTCAAGTCACTCAGGTTGTCGACACGGACTGCATCGATGCCGTAGGATGCCGCAAGTTTTACGAAGTCGGGATTTTTTAACTTGACCTGATAAGGTTCCATGTCATAAAATGTTTCCTCCCACTGGCGGATGATTCCCAATTCTGAATTGTTGAGAATGAAAACTATGACATCAAGATTGTTTTCCTTCAATGTCGCAAGTTCCTGAATGTTCATCTGAAAACCGCCGTCACCGGTGATGACAATTATTTTTTCCCCACTGGCTATGCCTGCACCTATCGCTGAGGGAATGCCATACCCCATCGGAGCAAGTCCTCCCGAGAACAACAGCTGTCCCGGTTTTGTTGACCTTTTGAGAAGTAGTGTCCAGGTGGTGTGTGATCCGGCATCCTCGGCGATGATGCTGTCATTGAACCTGGTCAAAATTTCATTGATTGCTGACTGAGGCTTCAGGTCATCCCCAATGCCTTCAACTTCAACTGAATTGTCGATTTTTAAAATTTCATCAAGCCAGTTCACTTCACTGAAGCGGACATTCAAAAGAAAATCCTCAACCTTTCCGTGAATCGGGCAGTTTCCTATAAGCACATCCTTATTTATGTTTACATGAATCATATTCTCCGGCATCGCCGGCAGGGTCCTTTCGCTGGCCCTCATTCCCAAAGCTATTATGCAGTCGGAATTTTTAAAGGCATATTTTGCCCTTGGAGTTGACCTTATGCCAATCAAGCCCAGATTGATGTCGTCAAACTCTGAAATTATCCCCTTTCCATTGAATGTGGTTGTTACTGGAATATTGTACTTTTCAGCAATTTCTTTTATGTTTTCCTTCTGTGATATTGCACCGGCACCCAGGATGAACATTGGTTTTGAAGCGCCGTCAATCAGCTCCTGAGCCTTTGAGATGTTTGAGAGGTCATCTTCACACAGATAGCACAAATCAAAATCATCAAAATCCTCGCTAAGCAGAACATCCTTTGACAGATTTATGTGAATCGGCCCTTTGGGATTGTTTTTAAGAGCAAAAAGGCTTGCTCTTAAACAGTAGACCGCTTCAGTGCCGTTCAGCGGATGGTATGATTCCTGCGTGATGTTTTTAAAGATTTCCTGCTGGGGAGTTGACTGGAAATACTCGGAATTTCTGTACCTTAAATCATTGTCCCCTGTCAATACCAGAATCGGAACGTTATCCTTATATGCGCATGCGAGTGCCATCGTAAAGTTCAGTGCCCCTGGTGATGCTGTTGCAATGCAGACTCCAATCTTTTGTGTTGACCTGCAGTACCCGTCTGCAGCATGGGCTGCCGCCTGCTCATGGCGTGTCAAAACGTGATTTATGCCTGAAGTCGAAAGGGCCTTGTAGAGAGGCATTATCTGATCGCCCGGAATTCCGAAAACGTTTTCAACATTTTCCTCTTCGAGAATTTCCACAAACTTGTCTGCCACGTTCATTCCTCGACCTCCTGATATGAACCGTTATATTCCCCTGAACCTTCAACCGGGAAAACCACTGCCTGTGCAATCCTGTCTCCGGACTTGATTTTATATTCGAAATCTCCGTGATTGTAAACCATGAACATCAAGGTCCCATAAAAGCCGGGATCTCCAACAGCAGTCTGAACGGAAATGAATGAGCGGAGCAGTGTTGAGCGCGGAAGGTATAACATGGTGTAACCCTTTGGGATTTTAACCTTTCTTTTAATGCTTGCCAGATAGGCAGTATGAGGTTTTAAGGTGAAAACATCCCCCTCAAGCTCTTCAATTTCCGGCAATGTCTTTTCATTGTCAATAAGAGACCCTGCACTTTTTTGAACATAAATTCTGTCAAGTTCAAGGTCTATTCCTGACGGCTGTACCAAATCCCTGAAATCCGGGAACAATTTTTTAAGTTCAACTTCACCGAGCATAACTATCACATCCAATAATGTATTTATAGAAACTTAAATAAATAATTGAATGGTGATACAAAATGCCAGTAATTACAATAGCCGGAAATGATGGAATCAGTGTTGAGAAAAAAAGAGAAATGGTTAAAAAAGTTTCTGAAGTAGTTGCCGAAGCTTACGATTTGCCGATTGACGCGATAACCGTATTGGTTCAGGCTTATCCAAAAGAAAGTATCGGTGTGGCCGGCGAGCTATTGTCAGATAGAAAATAAGAATCATTAAACAAAAAAAGGGAGCCATGAATCAAGACTCCCTTTATATACAGACTAAAAGGTGTTATATTCTAACACCAATATTATATTGTGCTGGAAAATATTTAAACATTAACATTTAACCCATGAAATGTTATACCTTTTTTCAAATCTTCGGATATTGCCTTAAATTTTTCTGAAATTTTCACCGTCAATTTTTTCAATCAGCTCAAGCCGGATTAATTCATCAAGATGCCCTCTGATTTTTTCATCAAAATTTTTTGACCGGTACCTTTTGAGTGAAACCTTGAGCTCGTCAAATGTGAAAGTGTCGTTCACACTGTCATAGATAATTTTCTGCCATGGTGTCAGGTTGAAGACTATGTCTTTTAGAGGATCTTCAACATCACTTCTAACCTGCCATGTATCATCGCAAGTTTTCACTTGAAATTCATCTTCCAACTCACCAATGTGCCCGGTGAGCCTGTCAAGGTGAGGATAGTTTGCAAGACCGTTTTTGTGTTTGTAAATTTTGTTGAGGAAATCTTTTCGGCAATCAGCTATGTTTTTTTGGGCATCCTCCAAATCATCGAAAGTGCCCAGAACATAAACCATGTCATCAAAAACAAATACTATTTTGTAGGTTTCACCCTCATCAAAAAACTCGACTTGTCTGAATGCATCAACGTTCCATGAATTGTCAAGCAAAAAGTTTCTAGTGAATTTGGCATCATCCAAATTCTCAAACAGGCCGAATACATGCTCTTCACCTGCAATTTGCTTTTTGACCATGAAGATTTCGAATACCCTTGAAATGTTCAGCCCATACTTGGAGTTATTTGGATTTCTCCTGATGTTTTTGATGAGTTTTTCAAGATACTCATCGTTTGGTTTATTGTCAAATTTACCTAATAAGTGCAATTTTTCATCAATTTTGGCAACGGCAACATATCTGTCATGTGAGAGGTGCATTTCAAGTGTAAAATCATCCAGATTCCAATTTTTACCTACAAGCAAATCCCTTAGAAAAATTGCATCATCCAGTGTGTCGACCTTTGCAAAAACCCTTGAATTCTTAATTATCCTATATGAATTTTTATCTTTGCGAATATATTTTTCACTCATCAGAAATATATATGGATTTTCAAAACTATAACTTTTTAGATGGCTTTAGAACATGTATCTCGCTGCCGGCCCATGAGCTGAAATCAATGTCATTTTCCCTGGTTGAGGTCAGATAAAAATCAATGAGATTTTCCAGCTTTTCCGTGTTTGAGTTTCCGGGAAGGCTCATGAACTCATCATACTGCCTTGATGTCAGACGGAAATTCAGGCTCTTGTTTTTGTATTCATAGTCCTTAATCTGATTCAGGTAGATGTCAAAGAGTTCATAGAAAATCCTTTCTATTTTCTCATCGTTTACCATGCCCCGTGAGGTGAATTCAAGATCCCTTTTTGAAATGAAATCCTCAATCTGATTTTCCTTGATGTATTTGTTTTTAACCGACACTGAGTCTTTAGGCGAAATATAGTTTGAAATCAGCCTGGCAAAACTCAACGCTTCCAGATCGCTTAAGTCATTGTCCTTTGCATAGCAGTATCCGAATGCCTGCCAGTGGGATTCATTGTCCTTTGTGAAACTGATGTCAACATCATTCCTCCTCAGCACATATTCCAGTTCATTTCTCTTGACACTCGGGTCTATGATGTAGTAGTCAACAAGAGAATCAACATCGATATATGGCAGATAGTCATTGACAATCGGAAGCGCTACCTTGGAGTTGACATATTCTATAAAGCTGATTCCCTTCCTGAATTCCTGAAGGCCTTCGAAGTAGTGATGGTAGAGTGTCTTTCCGTCGCTGTCATCATGGATTTTGATATCCTCAATGTTTAAAAACATGTGATATACAAGGGGAAAATCCCTGCTCCAGTACTTCAGAATCAGTCTTTTGAAGGACTGGTACAGTTCTGATTCGATGTCGAAAATGTCAATGTCAAAAATCATGTCCCTCAAGTCAAGTTCCATGAATTCATATTCCTCTTCTGCAGCACTGATTTTTGAAATTGTTTCCTTAAGTGAAATCCTTATCAGTCTGTCGGCCATCATCTCCTTTACAGTGGAGAGGGCCATTTCAAGTGTAATGTGGCCTTCGACATCAAGTTCCTCTAAAAATCCGTTATCACCAATGACATATACGAATTTTGTTCGCTTCTCATTGGTGTTTTCAGCCAGGTATTGGGTAATATTTTTTACAGTAATCATGATTTCTCACTAGAAATACAGTTATAATACATTGTGTAATACAAAGTTATTTTTAATAATATAAAAACCTTTCGTTATTTGAAAAAAATTTTATTCCAATAAGTCCGCCTTTGCGATATTTTTCGGGATTTGAATTTTGAATCCTTGCCTAAATGAAAAAAGTAAAAATCGGAAGTGGAATTTCTTTGATTAAATTGAAATTACGGTTAATTAAAATCAGATGAAATTTTGGTGCATCAAAAATCTTGATTGCAATTATGATTAAACACAGGTGCTATGAAAATTTGATTATTCCTGAAAGAAGAATATACTCTGAATGGCTTATCTTAATTATTTTTTCCTATTGAAAATGGGTGAAAACCTTCCCAAATTGAAAACGAAACTATATTAATTTGTTTCTCGAAAATGAAATTTCTACAGAAAATTCCTTAAAATGCTTTGATTTGAAAATGAAGCATTAAAATTGGATTTTGATTTTTTGATAAGGAACAATGATTAATTAGGAACAAAATATGGATTGATCCCCCCATCAATCCATTTTCAAAAACATTCCGGAGGTGAAAAAATGATAATCGGAATTGAAAACCTGAAAGCAAAAAGCAAAGAAAAAGAGGATGAGTCAAATCAGGAATGATTTTGCTCAAAGCATCACACCAAAATAACCTATTTTTAAATTGCACCGGTCAAAAGAGATATTATTACAGTTAAAGTAAAAATACTCAACACCACATTCGTAAATATTATTGAACCCATCAAATCCTTATCCAGATTATAGCTTATTGCAAGAACAAGCGCGTTTCCTGCAGTTGACATTCCCGCTTCAAGGATTGCTATGTTGAACACCATTCCATTTATATTCAGCAATATCAAAAGAGCAAGAATTATAAGCGGAGAAAGCACCAGCTTTATGACAGCAACGACAATGGAATCTGTCAAATTTTCCCCGACGTTTCCAAAGTCAAGTGAAAGGCCTAATGCAAGCATTATAATTGGAATTGTAGCTCCCGCCAGATAGTCCAGGATACTGTCCAGAACATAACCCAGTGAAGTGATATCCAATGCATTGAAGAGCAGGCCGAAAATAACCGCCCACATGGGCATGAATGTGACTATGCTTTTCATTGCATCGCGGACATTGCCGCCAAATCTCTTTGCAAGCACTACGCCGTAAGCCACAACCATTACAGAAGTTGACAAATCAAAAAACACCGCATTCAAAAATCCGACATCTCCAAAAACGCCCAGGGAAACCGGAAATCCTATGAATCCAGTGTTCATCAACGATGCTGCAAGCAGTATTGTCCATGTAGTCCTTTTGTCATAATTTCTGATTCTGCAGTAGAGATATGCCGGAACCAGAAGAAGAACGCTTAACGCTATACCCAAAAACGGCAAATAAAGCATATCGCTTGATATCGTTGCCTTTTTAAGATTTATGAATATCATCGCAGGCAGCGCTATGTACAGTACGATATCAGACAGTAAATCGCGGTCAGACTGCTTTAAAAAACCTATGCGTTTTAAAAAAAACCCCAAAAGCATCATCAGTGCGGGTACCAGAATAATTTCAATCGGACTTGCCATGATAATATATTTATCTTCAGATATGATATAATTGATGGAAAAATAGTCATTTCAGCATTTATCTCATCATGGCAAGAGTTATATTATATACCACATATATACTTAAATCATGGAATCTGAAAATATGCACCTCATTTCACAAGTCAAGAAACTCAACTATAATGACCTGAAGATATTTCTGATACCTGTTGTCATATTTTCAGTTTATCTTGCGGTGTTCAATCAGGGAGTAGCCACCATCGACTCCTTCAATCAGCTGCACCAGATTGCATCCGGCGAGTTTACCAACTGGCATCCTTTTTTTCATACATTCATTGAAATGCTATGCCTGAAGATATATCCAAGCACACTTTCGATAGAGATTTTCCAGATTCTTGTCTTCTCGACAATGTGGATGGTAATCTGCAAGTACAACCGTGATGACAATGACAGTACACTAAAATGGCAGCTGGTATTTACTCTGATAATCAGCTTAATACCGATTAACGGCCTTTATTCCATAACATTATGGAAAGATGTGCTTTTCAGCTATTTTATGATGTTTCTGTGTTTTCTGGCCATGGTCATGATAGATAAAAAGGGCAATGTCGACTACAGGTTCATAATACTCATTTCAGTGGTTATGGCATTCATAGCCCAGCTGAGAGGAAACGGAATATATGTCATCGCAGTTACTCTCGTCATCTATTCAGTTTATCTTTTGGTAAAAAGGAATGCCAAGATGGCAGTCCTTCTGGTGATATTGACCGTGACATTCATCCTGCTGATTTCAGCCCTTGACGTTGCATATGACGTTGATGACAATGCAAAGGATGCAATGATGACCAAAATTGCCCATATGCTGGCCGACTATGATATGAATCTGGAAATCGAGGATGCAGACAGAAAAGAGATTCACAAGCTGCTGAGGGAAGATAAGATCAATTCCAGCTTCAAGCTGACGGTTACGGACCCCATACTTCACATAACCAATGCACAACAGTATGAAAGCAATAAGGCAGCATACATCGGACTGGCATTGAAATACTCACTTAAAAATCCTCTTCACTGCCTGGAATACCTCTTCGGCTCAGCACCTATGGTGTGGAATATCATAAAGGACCACTGGGCAGGGCGTCCATACTATATGAGCGCAGACCAGGACAGACTGCAGGCCGATTTCAAAACTTATTACGGAAATCACCACTACACTCCGACAACCCCCTATGAAAACCTTTCCTATGTGAACTGGGGAACTCCCGCATTCGATAGCCTGAATCATATGCTGCTGGATATCGAGGGAAGTCTTTGGGATACCATATTCAACAATCCCGCCCTATACATGTATATCTCGATTATACTTCTGTTTATTATACATGCAATGGTTAAATCCAAGGAGATATGCCTGATTTACGTTCCGAATCTGCTGAATATAATTATAGTATTCTTTTCAACACCTATCCAGGACTACAGGTACCTTTATGCAAACCTGCTGGTCTGTTACCTTCTGGTGATAATATATATCAGGACGCATCAGCGTTTTAGGAACAAAACACAGGATTAGCTTCACCAATATGCCATTTACATTAAATTTCAATGCTTCAATCAAAATATTAAAATAAATATAAAAAGAAAATAAACATTATAACATGAAGAAAGTTAAAATCACAATTTTAAAAACCACATTACAGGAAGATTTGGCAAAGGAATATGGCGTTGACGGTCTTTCATCCTGTCCTTTAATGAATGAAGGTCAGGTTTTCTATGCGGATTATGCCAAACCCGACGAATTCTGTGATGAGGCATGGAAGGCAATATACCAATATGTTTTTGCCTTGGCTCATGGCGTTAGTGATATCTGGTATTACAAAGACTGGATTAAAACACCTGGCGTTGCAATAGTTTCATGCAATGACGGCTTAAGGCCGGTAATTATGAAACTTGAAGCTACAGATATGGAATCGAAACCTGAATAAACAATTTTCATCACTTCACATGACATAAGTTAGAAACTTATGCACAACATATAAATAAGATTTTAGACTGAAATTTGTTCAGGAAGACAAATTTGAGAGGGTATTGCATGGCCAACTTTTGCATCAACTGCGGAAGCAGAGTAGGAAAGGAAGACAATTTCTGCACAAATTGCGGAACCAGAATAGACAAAACCGACAGTATGGAAAAAGCGAAAGCTAGAAAGGAACTTAAAAGAGTGACTGGCGGAAGATTATCATACAATAAGAACTTTATCAAAATGCTGCATTATTACAGTCTGGATATTGATGCGGGAAATGCCATCATACAGCAGGTGGAAAAGGAAATAGCCTCCGGTCAGATTAAAGTCGGAGGAGTGGAATATAGAGTCAGTCAGCTAATGCCCGAATACAAAAGCAAAATGGAAACCGAAAAGAAAAAATTAAAAATGATTGATGAAATATTTGAATCTGAAGAAATTCAATCAAGAATAAAGGAATGCGATATCGGCGAATCGCAAATAAACTCCATTAAAGATAATTTAAAAGGCAAAATCATTGATGAAAGAGAAAATATGAGCGAATATGAAATCAGAAATTTCATAAAAAGCGAATTGAAAAAAATGAACAGAGCCCAGAGAGAAGCTAGGATTGCTGAAGAAGAGGCTAGAATTGCAAGAGAAAAAGCCAGAATTGATAAGGAAAGAGAAATACAAAGAAAAATAGAAAATGGTGAAGGAGGCTATTGCAGTTTGAGTTGCGCATATTGTTACGAGGAATATTTTGATGGCAGCGGAAGTATAGTCGGTGATTTTACCTCTGAAGGGTATGCTGAATATCGCTGCAGTTTAGGGCATTCTGCATCACAGGGAGAATTTTGTGAATATTACCGGTAATGTAGGTATCCGGATTAGCTTAAACACCCCGATTGAATCCCAGTAAACTAAATAAAGAATAAAAAAAAGGAATGGTGAAAATGGATAAAAAAACAGCAAAAAAAATAGCCATTACCGTCTTAATTGCTGCCATAGGACTATTCATAGTTTCAACCGTGTCCGACAACACTGAAAAAGTTAGAAATGTCACCACTCCATACAACACCACCTGCAAGTTAAATATTGGAGGGGGTTTGATTGGAGACGGTGAAATCACCAATAAGAACGGGCAAAAAATCTCATTTAAAGATAAAACAACCGGTGGCCTTTTCATAAGCACGTCTAAAGATAAAGTTGCAGGATTAATTAATTATATTCCCGCCATTGGCACCAAATATAATTACAGTGGGGTTACCTGGTATAATATTAACGGTCAAAAATCAGAGGATATTTTCAATGCTTTTAAAGATGCCCATTTGAAATTGAAACATGCTGATGAGTATGATATCGGTTTTATGGAGAGTCCCGATAGTGATGAAGTGATCATTCTGGTTGCTTCCCCGTATAAGATAGTTGATTGTTTTAATAGTGTTAAATGGGGAATTTAACTGTGATTAAAACTCAGAATTTTTGATTGATGTTAATCGAGTTACTTTTTCATCTGATGCAATTAATAATTAATAGAAAAAAAGTTTCGGCATTACACCTTTAATTAGGATTAATGGCGCCGCTTCTCCCCAAACGGCGCATTATTCCAATAAAGATCATTGCCTAAATAAATCAATGATTATATTAAACATTATTAATCCTCCAATGGAGGGAATGGAAGTGAGTTCACTCCCATTTATTCTGTAAAGTAATAGATGACTCCGGTAAGACCACCAAGCAGGCCTCCAGCTAATAATTCTGCACCGACAACATCATACCAGGTATAGAAGTAGAGGACAGTTGCTTCAGTAGGACCGCCATTGCTTGCTATCCAAGCGGCATCCGCTGCAAACTGTGCTCCCCAGTATCCGCCGGCATATCCACCGAGTCCACCTGATACTGCAGATCCGATGATTAAGAATAATGCGATTTTTAGCCTATCAAAGTTGATATCGAAGTGTTCTGAAATAACCCAAGCTGAAACTCCAGTACCTATAGCAGCACCAACCAAAGCACCGGCCGCAATACCTGCAGCAATATTGGCTGTAAAGAAACCTACAACAGTACCTACGATAAAGCTTGCTGCAACACATGCTACTGTAATAAGGGTTGTTTCAGTCAGGGACATACTTTCAGCGAAGTGGACAAAAGGGGACTGACCATTGGCAGAGATTGTCACATTGTCAACACGTACCTGACCGCCGTCACCGACACAGACATTGTCTCCTTCACCATATCCTTCATTTCCTTCAAATGTACAATCCATCAGGGTCAAAACTCCCTGGTTGAATATTGCTCCACCGTTTTTTGCATAGTTATTTGTAAATGAACAGTTGATGCATGTAACCATACCTGTATTGAGTATAGCTGCACCCCAATCCCTGTAGATTAAGTAGTCCATTCTGTTGTTGTTGAAATTTACATGGTTGAATATGCACTGTCCGCCAATGTTTTCGATAACTGTATTGAAACCTTCAAGGTTTATGTTGGATGCTGTGAAAACCATATTCGGTGATAGGGTCACCCATTTTTCCTCTTTATCCTCATCAAATGAGCCTTGGATGGTTGAACCTGCACCGTTGATGTTGAGCACGTTGAAAGATGACCTTGTAAGATTCCATATTAAAACGTTGTTTATTACCAGTGCTTTTGTAAACTGAACATCAAACGCCAAGGTGAGAGGATTAGTTGACGCAAGATTATTGACCTTCATCAAATCAATTTCAAAATCATCCATTATTGGAGCTATAGGTGCTATTGAGTTGTAGAATTGACCCATAGCATATTTATAATCCTCTTCGCTTCCGACATATTCTGTTTTGATTATGGCGAATCTTGTTTCATAGTTTTTGCTTTTTAATTGGGTAAATACATCATTGAAGGAGTTGTTGAATATGTTTTTGAAATATAAACTTTCCGAATAATCGATGTTATGCTGAGCGTATCTTTTGGTTATTGTAAATACAAAGTCACCGCTTTCATTGTAGTAGTTGCAGTACCCGGAAATTTGATCATTCAACTTAATTACGCCACCTTTCATGATGGAAAGGTAAATCAGTTCGCTGATTTCATATTCTGCGCCGCCTAGACATACGTAACATCCATTTCCTGTAAACTGGGTTACGTCAATGTTGGATTTTATAGCCCCTTCATCAATGAAGATCAGGGTTTCGTTATCTGAGTAGACATTCTCCATAGTCAGGTTCCTACGTTTGCTGTCAATGAATATTGCTTCACCGGTCATTGCTGATGAACAGTTGATGATTAATGCGTTTCTGATTGTATTGTTTATACCTGTGATGAAGATTGCACCTGCAGCAATGCGTGCTGTGTCATTTACAAAAAGACAGTCTTCAATGATTCCGTTGTTTCCTTTCCAGGTAATGGCTCCACCGTATTCAGCTTTGTTTCCTATGAATGCACAGTCTGTAATGGAACCTCCGTTTCCTTTCCACTCGACAATACTGGAAGCCCATTTGTCATAAACATTCTTGAAATCAAAAATTACACTGTTTACGCTGACGTTGTCCCCTAAAACACAGATTAATGAATATGCCAATACTCCATATCCGTAAATTGTATGTCCGTTACCGTTGATTGTTACGTTATTTGCCTTGATTGGATAACATAAACAGCCATAGTCGAAATAATAGTCTTTTGTTAAGTTGTAAACGTCCCCATCCTTCAGGTTCATGATGATATCAGACAATTCACTGTAGGATGCCATAGGAATTTCAGGATAAATCTGACTGTTGTCAGAGATAATAACACATTGACCTTCAACATAATACTCCTCTATGAATTCGCGGGTGTTAGGGAAGGTACAGTTGTTTAATGTAAGCACCATTGTTTTTCCATCTTCATCAAAGTTCTTGAAAAATATTGCGTCAAAATATTCTGAATATGAATTTTCTATAACACAGTTGCTGATTGTGTTGTTGCAGCCGCTTATGTAAATTGAACCTCCGCGTGTTGCGGCATTGTCATTGAAATGACAGTTGTCAATTACTCCATTGTTTCCAACCCAGTAGATTGCTCCTCCCTCTTCACCGGTGTTGTCATCAAATACGCAGTTTGATATTACTCCATTGTTTCCGTGCCATTCTACAGGACTTACCACTCTTGTATATTCGTCATCGTAGCGGTTCCAGTTGGAAATGCTGTACTCGTAGTTTCTTGCCCTGGAATTTATGATGTTCAAGTTCACTATTGTGACGTTGTTTCCGGTTACGTTGAATATCGCAAAATATCCCCTGTTTTTGTTTGCATCGATTGTATGTCCTTTACCGTCAATCACCACATTGTCTGCATTGATGTTTATTATACGATCTTTTGAAATGTCTTCTCCACAATTTTCAATTACATAATCCTTTTCTATGTTGTAAACTTCACCCGGCCTTAAATTTTCAATGTCATGAGCCAAATCGTCATAGCTGGCCGGAATTACTACCGTACTGCTTTCAGTTACATTTTCTGAGGTTAAAACCTCATTTACGTCATTTTGTTGTGATAACCTGATTGCATCATTAGCTGATGAATCAATTTCAATTTCTTCAATGTCCAAATTTACTTCATAGCCATCAGCTACAGCGCCGTCAGCAGTCTGATTCAAATCGGCTGCAAATGCACAGGATGCGCTCATGGCAAAACAAATACATATTATCAATAAGATCATTGATTTTTTTAAATTAGGCATCATTTTATTCCTCCAAAAATTAATAAAAAGGCACTTGCACTTTCATCTGACAAGATAACGGGAGATTGAACAGATGAAATAAGTGTGTTATCCTCCATAAGCATGAAATTAGCTTTTTTAGAAAAAGTAGTGTTGAATAAGGCATAATTGTCTTCGATGATGCAATCCCATGAAAATGAATCATAATAATAAGTTGTTTTTGCATCAAAGTTTAAGCGATGGTTAAGGATGTTGGTTTGCGCCAATCCGGCGAAATTTTCAGTTGCTTGTGCTTTGACAATTATGTCGGGGTTAGTAAATATGTAATATTCCATATTGTAGTCATTGACATTCAGTTCTGAATAGAGACTGTCAATGTTTAAACCACCATGAACCTCCCCGGCAGGACTTCCATAGAATGTATCTTCAGTACTGGCCCTCAGCTCACCGTCCCAGTCCACGTCTGAAGTGATGTTTAAAACATACCATTCATTAAGGTTTCTGAAACTGCGGTTTTTTGAATTTGGGCTTCCGTCCGCAAGGACAGCAGTGTTGAACTGGACATAGCAATCGCCGCGGGAATATGCTGAGTCATCTTCAATGTTTCTGGAGATAACTGCATTTCTATTGTCAACCTCGAAACTGTGTCCAGAACAGCCATGTCTGCAGCAAGAAAACTCTGATTGTCCTGTGAATTTTGAATCGTGACTTCCGGTAATGATGGACTTTGTGGCATTATTGAATATGTGAGCGGAAATGTCTGTTCTGATGGACTTTTCATTTTGAACATCCCCATAGTCTGTATGCCTTTCTGTCCTGTGATGTGACATTGGCCTGTCGCTGTGATGAGATTCTTTGTGATGATGCTTGACACCGCCGGTACCGTTCTTATGAATCCTGTGTCCGTGATGATTTGCATCTGAATCATTACTGAATTTCTTGTCTTTGTGAGAAAAATGAGTTTTGTTGCTTGAGTGGGAGTGGTGATTTATTACAATATAATCCAGGACATCATTGGCGGCATCTAGAGTTTCATCCGATACCGCACTTTCAGAACTGTCCATTCCAACAAAATCCATCTGGCTGTCTGATACTGCATCGCCAACATCTTCTGCATTAACGCAGGATGCGCATGCAAAAATGCAAATGCATAAAAACAGCATGAATAATGGTTTAAGTTTGGAATTGCATGTAATTTTAAAAACCTCCGATATAACTACTCCAAGAATTACTTTATACCAGGTTTTATATAAATATTTTCGCAAGTAATCGCTTACACACATCCCATTTCTTAAAACAAGTAATATTAAAAGGATTTGCAAGTAACCACTTACATACATTATTATTTGGTGATGATAATCATCTGTAAAATAGATTATATCCTCCATATGTCAACAATGGGATACTGCAAATATGTTAAAGCATGAGAGAATTTTAAAAAACCCTTTCATCAAATTATATGAAGCTGAAAAAGAAGGGCATAAAAAGAAGCGCTATGGCATCTTTTGCATATATACAAAAACAAGCTCATCATTGATTTCCTTTCTGTCAAATATTTCATATCCTCGATTCTGATATAATATGATATTGTTTTCACTTTTAGTGCTTGTGAAAAGTTCGTATCTTGTTTCTGGAAAACAGTTCTCTATTTCATCCATGAGCCGGCTTCCAAAACCCCTGTTTCTGCAATCCGGATGGACCATCAGCTTGCCTATGTGAGTTGTTCCGTCTTTCGAAATTGCCCTGACCGAGCCGATAATGGTATTGTCCTCGGTTACCATCTTCAGCATCACTCCGCTATCCAGTTCATGAGCCAACTCCTCCAGAGTCTGTTTCAATGGAAGATCCTCCCTGTTTTTGAAAAGCTTCGCTTCAGTTTCGAATGCCAGATACTGCAGATTACGTATTTCCGGAAGGTCCTTTTTTGTTGCTTTGCATATTTTCATCATATGACCTCTGATTTCATGGACAATTAAAAAAATCTAATAAAACATCACATTCCGGCATGTCCCGAATGCTCGTTCATGTTAGATGATATTTATATATTTCCCATATAGAAATCTTTCGAAAAAAAATGTGATCAAAAAAAGTAAAATAAAAAAAATAGACATCAGCTGTCTATTTTCTTCTTAAAACAGTTGCACCACCAATAACAGCGATGACTGCTAATAATATAAGAATTGGGTTACCGGTTGATAACATATTGTGGGAAGTACCATTGGTTGCATTTCCAGCTGTAGTGTTGGTAACTTCACCTGTTGCATTTCCGGTTGCGTTTCCGGTTGCGTTTCCAGCAACGTCATGAGTAGCATTACCTGCATAAGGATTAGTTTGGTTTTCTAAAGGCAATCCGTTTCCAGGTTCTGAATTATTATAGTAGTTGCTTCCGGCGTAACCGCCGTCGTAGTTTCCATAGTATTGACTTCCGCTGAATCCGTTGTCTTGGTAGTTGCTTCCAGCGTAACCGTTGCTATCTGCAGCGCATACAATTCCTGCAGATGCAATTATGCAAAATATTGCAAGTATTGATAATAATTTTTTGTTGAAATCCAT
>CADAOO010000033.1:29992-45365 GCA_902789505.1 uncultured Methanobrevibacter sp.
TAGTATATAAAGATTTTCGAATGTAAGTGCTCACTTGCATCTTAAAATATAAAATAAAGAATTTTTATGACTTATTTTTAAAAATAATGTTCGGAATATTAATTTTGTTTGAAATGGATGTTTTTTGATTGAAAATTGAAAAATAATAACATCACAACAAAACAATATCCGAAACCGACTGGTTTGAAGTGAATGCAGTTTATAATGTTTCTTGATTAGTGTCCTTCAACACATCCTCAACAGTATAGCATCCGCAGTCCTTTTCCATCGCCTTTTCAATCTGAAATGAAATGATGTCATTGTAAAGCGTGTCGTTGAAGATTACATCCTTAAACTCGCTGATCAGCCGGTCAAACTGAACTGATCGCCTGAGCAGGTCAGCCTTCAAAAGCATCAGGTTGTTCTTTTCATCCTCATCTTCGGCATCAATCCTGTCAATTGACTTCAGGGCCATCTTTCTTATCTCGACGGCAAATTCCTCATCGCGGTCGTCACATGCCCATGCACAGTGCAGGAGTGAAAAGAATTCGGATCTGCAATCATTATTTGCCTTTGATATCAGATGCTGCCTGTAGAACATTTTGGAGGATTTTGATTTGAAGTCATGTCCTCCGCAGGTCAGGTATTCTTCGCTTTTTAACATTTCGCCAGGCACTTCAAGCTCATTTTCAAGACTGCTCGCCACATATCCGCAGTGAGGACATACATGAAGCCATGCAAACATGCTGCTTCGCTTCATTTCGGAAGGCCTTAGGTCAAGGTCAGGGTATCCAAAAGTGCTTGTGCTCATCATAACCGGTTGCGGACTGGTTTTGCCGCAAACGGAACATTTTTCTTCAAATTCATTAATGACGGTCATGCTTTAAAAGTTACTTTGAGGTTGTATTTAAACTTTTAGATTGAACAGGAACCGAAAATATGATTTGCTTTAAGTGAATCTTTTAAGACGAGCCAGGATTATTTAAAAAAAAATATATGGCAACTGACAATTAATTCGGAGTGAAAATCTTGCTAAACAAAAAATTAACAGCGCCTGAAATATTGCTTGTAGCGTTATAGCTGTTCTTAAGCAATGCGCGGATCTGTAATCTGATATTCATCTTTTGTATATCATATTCACCAATATCATTTAAACCAAGAATCCTATTTTAGAATGTCGCTTAAATCAGATGATATGTCACTATTGATGATATCTGATAAAATTGACATATAATAATGCTTAAAATCATCAATCATCTTATCGGAATATTTTTTAGTGTGTGTGATAACCATATTATACTCATCCCCCTCCTGGACAATCTGAACAAACAGTTCCGCCAAAAAATCCTCATATGAACTTAAAATATCATTTATAAAATCCAAAGACAGAATATCAACCACATTTTCCCCACCATCTGAAACCCAGTCCGGCACAAACTGGAACATGATTTTAACTCTAAAATCAAATTTCTGATAAAGGGATATGAGAGGATAATAACTGTACTTCATTGCTCCGTAAATGATATCTGAAACGTTTCCCAAAAATGAACCTATGCTCTGGTCTTTGCAGTCAACCAAAAGAGGCATTACATTGGATGTCATGCCTATGAAATTTTCATTGAACCGGTCACGTCCGTTTTCAATCATTGTAAATGAAACTTTACTGTTTTCGACAACTTTAGATATTGCACATGACAAAACAGCGGCGAATAATATATTTTCACTGATTTCGGCATTATTTAAAAATGCATTGAATGCTTTTTTATCAAATTCCAAAGCATCAATTGATGCTGCATAACCTTTAGATGAATTATCTTCCGGCAACAGTCCCGCCTCATCGACATCACCCAGTACAGATTCATAAAACTCCATTGCTTCATCGAACTTTTCAGTTTTCCTTATCTGATGTGTGAAGGCAGACACCTTTAAAAAAGTATCCTCCATATCAACACTTCCCCCATCAAGAAGAGTCCTGAAATCCTTCCTGAATACTCCTGATGAGATGGCGTCAAAAATAATGTGATGAACCATGTAAAACAGATAATATGAATCCTCAGATTCCACAATCATGAACTTGGACAAATTGGAATACAAATTCAAACTATCAGACAGGAAATCAAAAATAATATCCTTATCAAACTCGGGCTGAACTGAAACTGGAGGTTTCGGCCCTTTGATTAAATACGGATACTCTCCCCTGAAAAGTCGTTTTGAAATCTTAAGCATATTAAAAAGGCCTCCCAAATTCCTAAAGCCGTATGATTTAACAAGGCTCATGATTGCCCCTATTCCATTTTTTTTAGCTATTTTAAGCACGACCTTAATGGACTGCAGTTTGCTTGTGCTTTTCTCTTCATTTTCTTCAAACTTATCGCTTAAAACCATGCTCAAAATCGGATGAGCCTGCAACAATTTGTCCAGCGCATCAAGTATATCATCAAGGGAATGGCTTTTAGAAATCTTTATGAAACTTGGAATTTGATAAGCGTCAACCAAATTGAATAAAATTACATGTGAAAATACATTAATTTGGGATGAATTCAATGGACAGCCACTTTCTAAAGAATAGATATCCAAATCAAATGAAATGTCATCAATATTTCCTGCAATTGCTTCCGGAGTGCGCAGTCTTAAGATATCCGCCATCACAATATCTCCGGATTCAATATACTGGAGCAGCCTGATGGCAGTGAGGGAATCTCCTCCCAAATGAACAAAGTCATCATATATGCTGACTTTCTCCAAATTAAATGCCTTTTCAAATGCCTCAACTACTTCCTTTTCCTTTTCATTTCTTGGAGCAACATACTCCTTACGCAGAGCATCCAAATCCACTGCGGGCAATCTGTGCTTATCCACTTTACCGTTAACCGTTAATGGAATATTATCTAAAACAATTACAAATGAAGGAACCATATAATCCGGTTTACGTTCGCTCACATACTCACAGACAGAATCTTTTAAATTATCTGTTTTATCGCTTACGACATAAGCCACCAGCTCGTTATTGTCCATATTTTTTATAGTTTGAACTGTTACATCCTCAACACAACCCATTTCACGGATTACGGATTCGACTTCGGCTAGCTCAACACGGTTTCCTCTGATTTTAACCTGACCGTCACGGCGGCCTACAATACCAAGGGACGCATCGGGCAATACTCTGACCATGTCCCCTGTGTGATACAATATGCTGTAATCGCCATTACTGTCAAAAGGATTTTTGGTAAATGCCTTTTGTGTTTCATCTTCACGGTTCAGATACCCTTCAGCAACCTGATAGCCGGCAATGCACAGCTCACCCACAGCACCTACCGGCACGCGCCTGCCCTCATTATCCAAAACGTAAACTTTGGTATTGTAATTTAAAAATCCTACAGACGATTCAATAATCTTATCACAGTTACGTATAGAAGACATATAAGCAAAGGCTTCAGTAGGACCAAATCCGTCAACCAGCTCGTAACCCTCAGGACTTTCAAAATCGCCTAATTTTTCACCGGCGACAAGTAAAACATCCAAAGAAGTACTATCAACACTCTGCATAAAGAGTTTGCCAACCTGAGTGGTAAGGAATGAATGAGTAACGCCCTGAGAGATGAAATAATTATTCATATCCACCATATTCATCCTGATATCCTCCGGAACCACACTGAGACAGGATCCGCTATACAAAACAGCGGCAATAACGAAATTGGACACATCAAAACCGATAGCTGAAAACAATCCATAAACATCATTACTATCTAAACCGTAAACGTCAATATAGGAATCAGCAACATTGACCAGGGATTTTCTGGTAATCTTAACTCCCTTAGGAATTCCTGTTGTTCCGCTGGTATATAAAATACAGGCCAAGTCATTATAATCCGCAGGCAAACTTGAAAGCATTCCAATTTCGCCATTGACAATGTCAGAAATATTTAAAAGCCCAATTTTCTCACCTACCAGGTTTTCAGCACGCACATAAGTGGAATCGCTGACAATAACGGCTTTAGCTCCACAGTCATTTAGTATAAATTGAATGCGTTCATCAGGCAAAGTATCATCCAGCGGAACATAAACGGCACCCGCAGACATCACGCTCAAAATAGAAAGCATATACAATTCACTGCGCTCAGTTAAAAATGCAACACAATCCCCACCTTCAACACCCAATTCAGCCAATTTTTCTGCGGTTTGAGCGGCTATAAAAGCGCATTCACCATAAGAATATGAAACATCCTTAAAAGAAACAAGAGTATCGTCAGGACATCTGGACAGATTATCATTGAAAGCATCCAAAACATCACTATAATCCAAATCATGTTCTGTCAGATTATAACTGTCCAGAAGAATCAAATCAGATTCACAGGTATAAATTATATCGGACAATTCCTCCTTGTCCAGCATTTCAATTAAAATTTGTTTAAATGAATTCAGGAATCTGATAATCATATCATCAGAATATTTATCACAGGATTGTACAGACACCAGATAACCGTCGGTTAAATCATTGACTATACATAAAAAGTCAGAAACCAAACCGATATCCATATCCTCAATAACCAATTCATCCCCAATACGGGACACGTCATTCAGATTGGAATTGTATTCGAATGAGACATTTTTATTCAGATTGAATTCACGGGCAAGCAAACGGAACGGATAATCGCTATATTTCATGGAATCCAAAATCAAATCAGAAACATAAGACAGATACTCACCAACAGATCTGTTTTTACAGTTTACAACTAACGGAATCGTACGCACATACATGCCCAATGCATTTTGAGCATAATCCTGATGGCGGCCATGCTCAGTGAAAGTATAATAAGCCTTTTCACTGCCGATAAAACGGGAATAAGTGTAAGCAAAAACCGCATTAAATAAATTACCTACAGTGATACCTGATTTGAGGCAAAACTCTTCCATATCGTCACGAATACCTCTAACAGGAAGAGAGATCTGATTAGTTTCACCGCAAACATCATCCAATAAGCTGCCGACTTCATCAATATCACAGAGAATATCCCTATAGAATTCATGGGATTCATCATAAATCGATTCAAACTTAGATTCAAAAGACTCACGACCGGCATAAGCGAAACCTAAATCTATCTCATCATCCAATCCACCATTTAAAGCTGAAAACAGTTCATTATTAATAATTGTGCGGCATGTAGCATCACAAATAATATGATGCATATTATAAAATACGGATTTGGAGCCATTATCCCCTATAATGTAGAAACAGGACAAAGAATCATTTAAATCAAAAGGTTCAATCAGTCTGAAATAGTCATCGGTTTCAACAACCTTGATTGGAGGATAACTGTCACAAATCAATAAAGGAACTTCACCATCAACGACACGACCCCTTAAAACCGGATGTCTATCAATTAAAATGCGGATAGCCCTTTTGATTTCATCAATAGAATAATCATCACATTTCACTACCCCCGGAGTTGAATATGCTGTGCCCATTTCATTGACCTTTTCATCCAGATAAATGCCCAACTGGGATTCAGACAAAGGACAAGCAATCGCATCAGATTTAAACTCACCGATAAATTTCAATTCATATTTGACGTTATCAACAAACTCTTCAAAACCGTCTCCAAGATATGTGCATTCAGCATAATCTCCACCGACAATATAAGAATCGCCAATACGGGAAACATTCAGACCAATACCGAAAGAATCAGAATCCCCCTCAACCAATTGCAATTCATCTGGGGAATACTGCATCATGTTAACTGACTTGAATAAATCATTTTCAAATGAAAACTCCCTGCTTAAGAAATTGAATGTTACCGGACAATGCTTATACTCCAATTCCTGAGTGGAATAGATTAAAGATTCATAATTCAAACCCAGATGCTTAACATCCTTAAATGCAGTTTTGATTCTATAAACATCTTCCGTTAATGAAATTTCATCATAATCATTGGTTACATCAACAATAACGGGGAATTGACTGGTAAACCAGCCGATTGTTCTGCCGACATCAGCTAAACTCTCATCACGACCATGAACCTCACGATTAAAGATAATACTTTTGCCATAAGTCTTTTTATAAGCCCTTGATATCGCCAAAGCCAAATATTCCTCCTCGGACAACATCAGCTGATTGTCAACATCAAACAAAGCATCAACATTAAATAAAAACCCTTTGGATTTGCCCCTAATAAGTGAATCATCCAATAATCCATTGATTTCAGTCCAATGTCTCTTTTCCTCATCAGAAATATCATCGACCAAATTCCTAACATCTTCAACCCAATTTTTATAAGGGTATGGTCTTAAAAGATCAATCTCGGCGTTATTTTTAATTTGGTTATAAATATAAGTCAAATCATCAATTAATGTGCTCCAGCTGATACCGTCAATAATTAAATGATGAATAACGAAAACAACATAATCCCCATCATCGCAATGAATCAGAGAGATTTTAATCAGTTCATTGTTAATGTCAAGGGATATTTTAGATTTTTTAATAATATTTCTAATGCATTTATCCAAATCATCAATTGAATATTCATTAATCTGACAAATATCACTATTTAACGGCAGTATCTCCTGAACAGCATTATCGCTTTTGTATTTATAAGTTGCTCTTAGCATGTCATGGACGTTAGTCAATTCATCAAAGGCCCTTTGTAAAATATTTAAATCCAAATCTGCCTTAGATTTGAGAATAAATTCCTGTGAAAAATCATTGCTGTTAACCTGATTAAAGAAATAACTTTGAATAGGCAATAAATCAACTTCACCTTCAGTTTTATCATAAGATATTTTAGTTATTTTCTCCACATTCTGTGCAATCAGGTAAGGAGTTTTATAATTCAGTATATCTCTTGCGCTGCAGGAAAGGCCCTCTTTTTCAAACAATGAAAGAAGACGAATTGCCAGGATAGAATCTCCACCCAAATGAA
Organism: uncultured Methanobrevibacter sp.; assembly: GCA_902789505.1. GTDB lineage: Archaea > Methanobacteriota > Methanobacteria > Methanobacteriales > Methanobacteriaceae > Methanocatella. The sequence goes on from CADAOO010000033.1 coordinate 36,889, forward strand.
TAAAGTCATCATTTAATCCAATGCCTTTTTGATTAAACACTGCCTCAAATGCATTGACAATTTGCCTTTCAGTTTCCGTTTCAGGTGCAGCATATTGCGAGTGCAGAACCTCAAAATCAACATCAGGCAACGATTTCCTATCCACCTTGCCGTTGATATTCAAAGGAATCTCATCCAGTTCAATAACGAATGAAGGAACCATATATTCAGGCTTATGTTTAGATACATATTCACGAATAGAATCCGGACAATCCGCATCAGATCCATCTTTTAAAACTACATAAACAACAAGTTCATTATTGAAATCATGTTTAACAGTCTGAACGGTTACATTTTCCACATAATCGATTTCACGAATAATGGATTCGATTTCGGACAATTCAACACGGTTTCCTCTGATTTTAACCTGACTGTCACGGCGGCCAGCAAAGCCCAAAGTCCCGTCAGGCAGGACCCTGACCATGTCTCCAGTGTGATACAACCTGCTGTAATCACCATTATCATCAAAATGATTGCCGGTAAATGAATTTTGTGTTTCTTCCTCACGGTTCAGATACCCCTCGGCAATCTGATAGCCTGAAATGCACAGCTCACCCACCGCACCTACCGGCACGCGCCTGTCTTCATTATCCAAAACATAAACTTTAGTATTGTAATTCAAATGCCCTACAGAAGATTCATCAATCTTATCCCGGTTGTCTACAGACAGCATGAATGCAAATGACTCGGTCGGACCATAACTATCAACCAGCATATAATCATCCGGACTTTCGAATTCCCCTAATTTTTCACCTCCAATCAGCAAAATATCCAAAGAGGTATCTTCGATACTTTGCATAAAGAGTTTAGCTACCTGCGTAGTAAGGAATACATGGGTGACACCGTGAGTGATGAAATAATTATTCATTTCCACCATATTCAGCCTGATATCATCCGGAATTACGCTGAAACATGCTCCACTATATAAAACGGCAGAAATAGTGAAAGTGCCCGCATCAAAACCGATAGCGGAAAACAGTCCATAAACGTCATCACTATCCAAACCGTAAACGTCACTATAGGAAGCAACAACATTGACAATGGATTTTCGGGTAATTTTAACTCCTTTAGGAATTCCTGTTGTTCCGCTGGTATATAAAATACATGCCACATCATTATACTCTGCAGGCAAACTTGAAAGCGTGCCGATTTCACTTTTGACAATATCTGAAATATTTAAAAGTTCAATATTTCCATTTACCATGTTTTCAGCACGTCCATAAGTGGAATCGCTGACAATAACGGCTTTAACTTCACAGTCATTTATTATAAATTGTATTCTCTCATCAGGATGAGAATCATCCAGAGGAACCCAAACGGCACCCATAGACATTATGCCCAAAACAGAAAACATATACAACTCACTTCGCGGAAGTAAAAATCCGACACAGTCTCCCGTTTCAACACCCAATTCAGCCAGTTTTTCTGCTGTCTGAGTGGCTATGAAAGCGCCTTCACCATAAGAATAAGAAACGTCCCTATAAGAGACAAGAGCATTATCAGGATGCTTAGCCAGATTATCATTGAAAGCATCCAAAACATCACCATAATCCAAATCGTGTTCTGTCAGGTTATAACTGTCTAAAAACTCAGTATCCTCATCAGAAATATAACTGATATCCCCCAATTCAACCGCATTTAAAATGCCTTGAAGAATTAACTTATAGGATTCCATGAAACGGTCGGTGAAATCACGTGAATACCTGCCGGAATACAGAACGCTTAAAATATAATTATTGCCTTTTTTAACAACCTCAACAGTCAAATCAGCAATCAGATCATCCTGATTACTCAACAGGTCATTTTTTTCATCCCCAAACTCGTCAAATGCACCTGCGCCCCCAATCCATTCCGGAATGAACTGGAATAAAATATCCGCATTAATATCAAACCTATTGGCCAAAACCCTGAACGGATAATAGCTATGCCTCATCACACCATAAATTATATCGGAGATGTATTCCATAAATGAATGGATATCCCTGTTTTTGCAGTCAACCAATACCGGCAACGTATTGACAAACATGCCTACAGAGTCATAATTTGAAAATCTGTCACGGCCGTTTTCAAGAATATTAAACAATGCCTTTTCACTGCCTGTGAATCTTGACAAGGCATATGCAAAAACACCGCTGAACAATATATTCTCGCTGACGTTATGATTTTGTAAAAATGAATTTAATTTATTGTAATCTGTGTCCAGATTAATTCTAGAATATCCCGGACCGTCAGGCAATACGCTATCCAGAAGCAGCCCGGCATCATCATTATCGGCCAGCATGGAGCTGAAGAATTCCTCAGCACCCCTATAATCATCAGTGCTTTGAATCTGCTGGCTGAAAGCGGATACTTTTAAGAACGAATCATCCACATCAACATTACCTCCGTCAAGGACAGTTTCCATATCTTTTTTAAATACGCTTTCAGATAATGCATCAAATATCAGATGATGGAAAACCGCAAACAGACTGTGTCCCATATCATTTTCGACAATTAAAAACCTGCACAGGCAATCATGCAAATCAAAAGGTTCTGATAAAAATCCGGCAACATATTCTTCATTTGGATTGGATTGGATGACAATCTGTGGCTTTGATCCCTTAACCAAATAAGGAACTTCGAATTCATCACTGACACACATGCCCAAAATAGGATGAACCTCAAAGATTTTATTTAAAGCGCCAATTATTGCATCAGCGCCATATCTGTTGGAAATCTCCATGAAAAGAGGCAGGAGATAGGAATCCGTCTTGTTATTGGAAATGATATCAAGATATACATTCAGCTGAGACTCATTTAAAGGACATCCTGACTCCAATGAATAAATGTTCAAATCCAAAGAGACATTACTGATATTATTGGCTATTGCATACGGGGTGCGCAAACTTAAGATATCTGCTGCAGAAATGTTATAATCCTCGAGCAAACCCAACAGCCTAATGGCAATTAACGAATCACCGCCTAAACGTGTGAAATCATCATAAATTCCAATCTTATCCAGATTAAATACCTGTTCAAATGCGCTGACAATTTTCCTTTCAGTTTCCGTTGCCGGCGCGACATACTCCGCATTTAAAGAATCGATATCAACTTCAGGCAAAGCATGCCTGTCAACCTTGCCGTTAACATTCAAAGGAATCTCATCCAACCTGATGACAAATGACGGAACCATGTAATCAGGCTTATGCACAGAAACATGCCTGCAAATAGACTCTTTTAAATTATCTGTTTTGTCGCTTACGACATAAGCCACCAGCTCATTATTGTCCATATTTTCTATAGTTTGAACTGTTACATCCTCAACATAGTCAATTTCACGAATTACAGATTCGACTTCAGACAATTCAACACGGTTGCCTCTGATTTTAACCTGACCGTCACGACGACCGGCAAAGCCCAAAGTCCCGTCAGGCAGGACCCTGACCATGTCACCTGTATGATACAACATGCCGTAATCGCCATCATCATCAAAAGGATTGCCGGTGAATGCCTTTTGTGTTTCCTCTTCACGGTTCAAATACCCCTCCGCAACCTGATAGCCGGAAATGCACAGCTCACCCACCGCACCTACCGGCACGCGCCTGTCTTCATTATCCAAAACGTAAACTTTGGTGTTGTAATTTAAAAATCCTACGGAAGATTCAATAATTTTATCGCGATTACGTATGGAAGAGATGAAAGCAAAGGCTTCGGTAGGACCGAATCCGTCAATCAGCTCATAATCATCAGGACTTTCAACCATGCCCAATTTTTCACCGGCAACAAACAGAACATCCAAAGATGTATCTTCGATACCCTGCATAAAGAGTTTAGCTACCTGAGTGTTGATGAATGCATGAGTAACGCCCTGATTAACGAAATACTCATTCATTTCAGCCATATTCAGCCTAATATCTTCAGGAACTACACTGAGACAGGACCCGCTATACAAAACAGCCGCAATAATGAAATTGGACACGTCAAAACCGATAGCTGAAAACAATCCGTAAACGTCATCACCATCCAAACCATAATCATCAGTATATGAAGCGACAACATTGACAATGGATTTTCTGGTAATTTTAACCCCTTTAGGAATTCCTGTTGTTCCACTGGTATATAAAATACATGCCAAATCATTATAATCCACAGGCAAACTTGAAAGCGTTGTGATTTCACCATTGACAATATCTGAAATGTTTAAAAGCCTGATTTTGTCATTTACCATGTTTTTGATACGTCCATGAGTGGAATCGCTGACAATAACCGCTTTTGCTTCACAGTCATTTAGCATAAATTGTATACGCTCATCCGGAAGGGCATCATCCAGCGGAACATAAACGGCACCCGCAGACATTATTCCCAAAACAGAAAACATATACAACTCACTGCGCTCAGTTAAAAATGCGACACAATCCCCACCTTCAACGCCCAAATCAGCTAACCGTTTAGCTATTTTATCTGCAATGAAAGCGCCTTCACCATAAGAATAGGAAACGTCATTACAGGAGACAAGTAAATTATCAGGATGCTTAGCCAGATTATCATTGAAAGCATCCAAGACATCCCCATAATCCAATTCATGCTCTGTGCGATTATAGGAATCCAAAAGATTGATATCATCTTCAGATACATAGATTATGTCCTTTAATTCATTGACCTCCATTATTCCATGTAATATTAGCTTAAATGATTCGGCAAACCTTTCAACAAAACTTTTTGAATATCTCTGTGAATGCAGAATCCTAATTGTGAATCCGTCACCATTATTGAAAATAAAAAAGGATAAATCCCCAACAGGGTCATGGCTTAACTCGCAAACCTCATAACTGAAATCATTGTTAACTGCATTGCTGAAAAGATTATGGGAATACTGGAATAGCATATTGGAATTCAAGTCATATTCATTGGCCAAAACACGGAAAGGATACAAGTCATATTTCATGACGGAATTGATTAATCCGGAAGAATATTTGAAAAATGAATCAATATCCTGATTTTTACAGTCCATAAGTACAGGCAGTGTTTTGACAAACATTCCTACAGACTCGGATAAATCAATGTGGCCTCTGCCGTCTTCAATGAGATTGAAAAGAACCTTGTCTGAGCCTGCAAATCTGGATAACGTATATGCGAAAATACCTGCGAACAGCTGATTGTGAGTTAAGGAATTAGCCTGCATGAACGAACCTAAAGTTTCAGCATCAATATCAAAGCTTTCGATAAATTCAGACTCATCATCTTCAGCAGTTGGTGAAGGCAGCAGATCATAAGCTTCCTCTCTGTCAGCCAGCATTTTATCAAAGAATCCCTTAGCATCCTCAGCATAACTGGAATCCAATGATTCTTCAAATGAAATTTGTCTCAACACGCCATTATCGGCAAAATCAACATTACCCTCATTCAGGATTGAATTGAGTTTATTCAATAAAATGCCCGCCGATGTACCGTCGAAAATCAGATGGTGAAAGTCAGCACACAGAGTAACGGACACTCCATCTTCTACAATTAAAAATCGGGACAGGCATTTATCTGATTCAAATGCCCTGACAAAGGAATCCGCATCCTTTGGAAATCCTTCATTAATTTCAGGATTCGCATCAAAAACGAATGACAGGATGCCTCCATCATCCACAACACGGGCCTTTAAAACCGGAAATGCATCAAATAATTTTATCAATGCATTTTTAATTTCGCCGACAGAATATCCTTCCTTGAAAGTTATTTTAAATGGATTGTTGTATGCCGTACCCATAGGATTAACATTTTCATCAAGATAAACATTCAATTGGGATTCACACAAAGGACATACATCATCAAAAGTATATCTAACCACATCAGACTCAGAAAAGCTCTTATAATTAGATTTAATATAATCAGAAATATTATTCGGTGTTGAAAGTCCGATTATCTCCTGCGAGGAAATATTTACATGAAATTTTTCCCCCAATAAAATTTGCAGATTCATAGCAGACAATGAATTTCCGCCCAATTCAACAAAATCATCATCAACTAAAACCAAATCAGCATCCAAAACCTCTTTAAATGTATCAACAACACCCGCCAGCACCTCATCATCAATATTGATTTCAGCATTTACTTTTGACATCTTTTTCAATCTTGCCTTGTCGATTTTACCGTTCATGTTTAGAGGTATTTCCTCCAATTCCATGGAAAGTGATGGAACCATATAATCCGGCAATTCATCCGTTAACTTCTCTTTAATATGATCAATGCCTATTTCAGCATTTGTTGTGTAATATAAAGCAAGTGTGTCATTTTCCACGTCCAAATAAACGTTTTCAATTTCGGGAATGCTGTTAATAATATTTAGAATTTCCTTAGATTCTATACGGAATCCTCTAACGGACATCTGGTCATCTTCACGACCGATGATTTCAATATCACCATCAAAATTATAAAAACCAATATCTCCTGTACGATACATTATCCTATTATTTTCACCGTCACAATAAGGGTTATCTACAAAAAATTTTTGTGTTAATTCCGGATCGTTATAATATCCTGGACTCATATAATCGCTTGAAACGCAAATTTCACCCGGAACACCAATAGGCATCTGATTGGAGTGCTCATCTAAAATATAAACGTTTGTATTTGCAACTGGCCTGCCGATAGACAGATTATCATCATCAATATCCTTAAAATCATAAACTTTGGTTACTCCAAATATAATTTCCGTTGTGCCGTAGAAATTAATTAGTTGAGTGTTTCTTTCCTTTTTGCTTAATTCCTTTAATTTTGCTCCGGCCAAAACAAGATAATCCAATTTAATATCGCCACTTTCCAAAACTGGAATTGGCAGTGCTGGAGGTAAAAATAAACTGTTCATAGGTTTTTCTTTAAGGATTCCAATTAATGATAAAATGTCCTTCTGTTCAGTTTCATTAAATATTCTGCAGCCTCCGCCGAATACGAATGCCAGATAAATTACATAAGATGCAATAAAACTAAAGCTTAAATAACAACCAATAAAATCCCCCTGGGAAAAAGAAAAAATATTTTTAAAAGACACGACTGATCCATTCAATTGACAATTAGAAATTTTTACTCCCTTAGGAAGACCAGTTGTACCTGATGTAAACATGATGGAAAATAAATCATCCGGAGCACCTCTTATCTCAATATCAACATCATCATTTGAATTTAAATCTTCAATGCAAATCATATCAATATTCAAATCGAATTTATCTGAGATATCTTCTGTTGTAACAATGCAGTCTGCTTCTGAAATCTCCAACATATGCTTAATACGTTTAGCGGGATATATCAGGTCTATTGGAACGAATGCCGCTCCAAGTTTATTTAAAGCCAGGACCATTTCCGGAAAATGGTATGTGCGGGGCAGCATCAGTCCAACATGGCTGCCCTGAGAAATATTGTAATTTTCAAACAAATCATTAGCAATGGAGTTGCTGGATTTTTCCATTTCACCATAACTGACCTGATTAACCCCGTCATCAATGGCAATGGCATCAGGATTTTCAAGTGCATGACGACGGAAATATTCCGCAATTAAAAGTTTTTCATTAACATCAACGCATTCACCTTTACAGAAACCGTGAAGCAGCTTTTCCTCATTATCCGAAAGAATATTCACATCCTTTAAAAGATGATTTGGGAACTCGACAATATTGGTGACCATGGATTTGATATTGTCCACCATGTGCTGAATGTAAATGTCTGAGAACAAATCCACATTATAAACAATATCCAAATGGCCATCATAAATATTCAATGTCAAGGCTGAATCCTCACCGTTATAGATGCATATGTTTTCATTTAAGCCGGAAAAATCATAAATGGAATAATAAGACAAATCCTCGTCCAAATAATTCTCTATGCTTACTTTAGTATGACTGACCGCCTCATCATAAATAGAATTAAACCTGTGCAAATATTCAGTGAAAGAATCGGCAGCGTTTAAATCCAGTTTAAGTATTGTCTTTAAATCCGCCCCATTTGATGGAATACTGGTTTTTAATAAACATCCCTTTTGTCTGTTTATGCGGGACAAATACAGTGCAAAAGCACAGGCATAAAAATTAAATACTGATGAATCATGATTTTTGATGAAATCTAAAACGGATTTGTTTTCAATTTCAATCTTTTGAGTTTTATAATTGTTAGATTTCAGATTATGGAACTTTACGTAATTGCCTGCTTGTGATTTTATACTTTTCCAGTAATTTAAATCCTCTTTATAATCCTGAGAATTCAGGTAATCTTTTACATCACCATAATAAAGATTCAAATCATTTTTGAGAGAATTGCTGTTTATATTATTAAATAATTCATAAAAATCATTTACTGATGAGTAACTGAATATTAATGGGTGAATTATTGCCAATAAAGTGCATTTGTTATTATTTTTTAAAACAAGAAACCTGTATAAAGAAACATTGGAGATATCTTCAAATTCAAAACTGAAAAATGAA
>CADAOO010000034.1 GCA_902789505.1 uncultured Methanobrevibacter sp.
AAAGCTCGAATGGGTGAAGTTCATTTCAGGGGATGTGCGTCGGCATGAGGTTTTGGCCGAAGCATTCAAAATTGTTCAGTCATGTGATGTTCTGGCGATTGACCTTGGCGGAGGATATCACCCAGACACTGTATTTAAGGTGTTTTACATCTGGTCTTCAACATTTAAGCCCACTCACAGTGTAATTCGAAACCGTGGCATTCTGGAATTCTTCAACTCAGCAGAATGCTGTGAGGAGGACATAGTTACTGATGAAGGGTATCTTGAAACATATCATGATTCGGGTATTCCGCCTTTGATTAAGGAATTTGATTTGTGGACTCCATCTATGAAAAAATAGTCAAATTTAAAATATTATGTTTTTTTTTAAAGCAATTTTTAAGAATTGCAATACCAAATTATTTTTATTATTGACCATATGATGATTATTTATTGAATTTATCGAGATAATCTTTTGATATGGTCTCTTTTTGATATAAAATTATTTTTTTCAATTAATTCAGTGTATTTTTCAAGATAATCAATAATTAAATGCTTTTCATCCTGAAAGATGATATATTCGGGAGTGTAAAAAATTTAACTGATGGCATAACTTTTATTCATCGTATATAAGTTGTTAATATCTTTATTTTACTTGTTTCAAAATATTTGAACTAATTTTTCAAAAATAAGAACAATGACTAATTTTCATAGCATCTACTTAGTTTTACATTAATTTTAAAAGAAGGTTGCGAAACTAGGTAATGATTTTAAAGGAGATATTGTTAATTTAATAAAAAGGGCATCTTATATAGTTAAATTTGTATTGTCTGATGAATCAAATATTGTGCTTTTATATAACTTATATTTTTTTAGAACTACATTGTCCTCATATATTCTGAATAGGTAATCCATATCTGAGGAACTTCCATCTATGGTATGGCCTTGCCCGTCGATGGTTATATTGGTGTAAATGTCAATACCATCGATTGTTGTCTCATTTGAAATTATATAATCGTTTTTCAGTTTAATTGTTGATTCCGGTTGGGAATTCTGTATTTCATTGTCAAGTTCTTCAATCGTTTTTACTTTTAATCCTAAAATTTCAGCATTTTCGCTAAATGAATCTATACTTGAGTTATAGATACTATTTTCAATGTCAATATTTTCACTGGCCGATACTGCAGATATCGAAATGAAAAAACATACTAATAAAAGTATCATAACTCCTGTTTTTCTTTTCATAATAACTCCTCAAAAAATGATTAAGTTATAATTAATTATAATAATATTATATATAAATTATTTATATATTAAGCAATACTTTCATGTTTTATTAAAATTTTGTTCAATTTTGAGAATATTAAATTCTTTTAATGCGATTTTTGTTATTTTTTAAATTATATTATTGCCACATTTAATTTCTCATTTTGTTGAGGTAGACTGTCATTTTTCAAAATGTCATTTAAATCTTCATTATCCCAATCAAATATCCCAAATCATGATTTTCAATCAAAGTTTCAAAGTAACGTATTCGATTTTTACAAAATTAGTTTTTGTTCATTAATCATTTATTTTTATCTCGTATGTCCTTCAAATATTTATTTAAGTTTATAAGATTAGTTTTCAGTTAAAATATTGATTCATAATCAGATATTGTCTTGATTTAAAAAAAGTTATATTAATTATATTTATTAAAGAATATTTCTGTTAATTGAGTATATTTTAAATAAATGTCTAAAAATCTGTTTACAATTAAAATAGAAATCTTAAATTATTCCCTAATTTTACTGTTCTAATGTGTACAATTAATGTTATATACCTTGATTAAGAAAAATATAATTCATAAGTTTTAATGAGGTTAAATGATGATAGGTAAAAAGATTCGTTTAGAAAGAATCATCAACAGAAATACTGGAAGAACTGTAATTGCACCAATGGACCATGGTGTTTCAAGTGGTCCGATTCCTGGAATCATTGATATGGATGAAACTGTCGATGAAATCTCCCAGGGTGGAGCAGATGCAATTTTAATGCATAAAGGTATTGTAAAACAAGGACACAGAGGATACGGTAAGGACATAGGTCTTATTGTACACTTGTCAGCAAGTACATCTCTTGCACCGGATCCAAACGATAAGGTAACTGTAACCAGTGTGGAAAAGGCCATTCAGCTTGGTGCTGATGCGGTGTCAATTCATGTAAACCTTGGAAGCGAAACTGAAAGTCAGATGCTAAAGGAATTGGGATCAATTGCTGAAACCTGTGACTACTGGGGAATGCCTCTTTTGGCAATGATGTATCCTAGAGGTCAAAAAGTGGAAAATGAACACGATGTGGAATTCGTAAAACATGCTGCACGTGTAGGTTCCGAATTGGGTGTGGACATTGTCAAAACCAACTATACCGGAGACCCTGATTCCTTCAGGGAAGTTGTTGAAGGGGCAATTGTGCCTGTTGTAATTGCAGGCGGTCCGAAAGTCGATACCGATGAAGAATTGCTTAACATGGTAAAGGATTCTCTGGAAGTTGGCGGAGCAGGCGTTGCATTTGGACGTAATTTGTTCCAGGCTGAAAACCCAGGCAAAATCACAAGAGCAATTTCAGAAGTTGTTCACCATGATTTGGAAGTTGATGAAGCTTTGGAATTCTTAAAATAAGGTGATTGTATGCAAAACAAATTCGCTTGGATAAGCACTCCTGATGAATTGTGGGATGACAAAAAAGAAATGATTACTACTGCACTCGAATCAGGAATCGACCATGTTCTAGATTTAGATGACATAGAACAAATCAGAAAACTTGGTAATGTAAAAATTATTGCAAATACTGATGATGCCGACATATATCTGGTTGGTATTAACGGTGAAGGGGATGGATTTGTAGAGCTTAAAGATGATTTTTCTGATTCAGTTGATATTGCTAATGCAAAAAAAGCTAAAAGCGAAGGTAAAACTGTATGCGCATATATCAAAATCACAGATAAGGCTCATGAACAATTGGCCGTAAAACTGGGTTCAATTGTTGATTACATAATTCTTGTCGGAACTGACTGGACTATAATCCCTCTTGAAAACATCATTGCCGACTTGCAAAAGACTGATGTCAACATTATTGCTGCCGTTCAGGACCTTGACGGTGCACGTGTTGCACTTGAAACATTGGAACACGGTACTGATGGTGTCATATTTGAGGCAAATGATTTCAACAAAACAAAAAAGATAGCTGAAGAAGTCGTAAAAGCTTCCCAAGTTAAATATGACCTGAAAATAGCTACCATAACCAATGTTAAGCCTTTGGGTTCAGGCGACAGGGTATGTGTCGATACAACCGACATGATGAAACCGGGTGAAGGAATGCTTATAGGTTCATATTCCAAATCAATGTTTTTAGTACACTCTGAAAGTTTGGAAAGTGAATATGTAGCGTCACGTCCGTTCAGAGTAAATGCAGGGCCTGTTCAGGCTTATGTAATGGTTCCGGGCAATAAAACAAGATACCTATCCGAACTTGTTGCAGGAGATGAAGTATTGATTGTAAACACCTGCGGTGAAACCAGAACAGCATATGTCGGAAGAAGCAAGATAGAAAGAAGGCCGCTGATATTAATCGAAGCGGAATATGAAGGTCAGACAATAAGGACACTGCTTCAGAATGCAGAAACTATCAGAATTGTCGATGAAAACGATGATGCATTGTCAGTAGCGGACATAAAAACCGGAGACAGGGTAAAGGTATATGTAGAAACTAATGCACGCCACTTTGGAATAGCTATTGATGAGACAATCATTGAACAATGAGGGATTAGATGCCTGAAATCAGAGCTTTTCTTGCAATTGATTTGGATGATGATTTAAAACCTAAAATCAATAGGATAATTAAGGAATTCAGGGGAACCTATGCAAATATTAAATATGTGGATCTGGCAAACCTTCATTTGACTTTAAAGTTCTTCGGTGACATTGATGTGGAAGGAATTGATTTGCTTGGCCAAAAGATATCTGATGTGGTAGCGCAATTCGACAGCTTCAGCATAAAAATCAGGGGCTGCGGAGCTTTTCCAAACAGCAATCACATTAAAGTTATCTGGGTAGGAATTGAAGATGATAATGTTTTAAGAGATTTGCATGACAGGCTTGATGCTGAATTCAAAAAACTTGGATTCGAGGCAGACAGGAAATTCTCCTCACATCTGACAATTGGACGCATGAAATCCGCAAGGAATAAGGATAAGGTAAAATCAGCCATTGAATCATTTGGTGATGTTGAGGTTGGCGAGATGAAAGTGGAAAAAATCATCCTTAAAAAATCCACTTTAAAGGCATCCGGACCAATTTATGATGATATAAAGATATTTGAATTGTGATTTTATGGATTACAAAGCTATTCTGGAAGATATAAAACCTACAGTTGAAGAAACAGAGGAATTCAATAAATTTTCTAAGAGATTAATTGATTTCCTGGATGCAACCTGCAGGAAAGAAGGTATCAATGCAAAGATAGCTTTGGTGGGGTCCGTTGCCAAAAACACTGCATTAAAGGGCAAATCCGATATAGACATATTTATGGCTTTTCCGTTAGATACAGATAAAAAATATCTGAAGGAAAAGGGACTGTATTTGGCTTATAAATGCAACGATGAATTCAATGGTGAAGCTTCGGAACACTTTGCTTCACATCCCTATGTGACAAGCATTATTGAAGGTTATGAAGTGGATATAGTTCCATGTTATGAGATTAGTGATGGAAGTCAGCTAAAGTCTGCAGTTGACAGGACAATCCTTCATACACGTTATGTTAAGGCTAACCTGGGCAGCGACCAGGAGGATGAAGTTCTGCTTTTAAAGAAATTCATGGCAATGACAGGAACATATGGCTCCGAGTTTAAGGTAGGTGGATTTGCAGGTTACCTATGCGAACTTCTCATCATACATTACGGAACCTTTGAAGAGACTTTAAAGGCTGCAACAAAATGGAATTACGGACATTGCATAGATTTGGAAAATCATGGAACTGCCGGTTCATTCAAAGATCCCTTGGTTGTCATCGACCCTACTGATGGGAACCGCAATGTCGGCGCCGCATTGAGATTAGATAAGATGGGGGAATTTATCCAATCCTCGAGAAATTACCTATCGTCAAACAATAAGAAAGATTATTTCTACCCATTAAAACGCTCATTGGATAAGGATGATATTATTGGGGAATTTGAAAAAAGAGGCAGTGATTTGATAACAATACGTTTTGACATTCCGGAGATTCCCCTTGATACCCTGCATCCTCAGCTTCGAAAAACAACTGAGGCATTGGAGCGAAAACTAAACGATGAGGAATTCAATGTTTTTAAAGCGGATTATTGGAGTGATGAGATATCAAATGCTGTAATACTGCTTGAAATGGCTTCATCAACATTGAATAATGTTAAAATCAACATCGGTCCTAAAGTGTTCATCAACCAGGCATGCAATAATTTTTCAAAAAAATATGGTCATGAAAACTGTTACGTTAAGGGTGATTATTTGGTTCACACACAAAAAAGGGAATTTAACAGAGCCCGTGATTTGATAGAGCATATCTTCACACGGGAGCACATAGGTTTGATTAAGGTTGGAAAGAACCTCAAAAAGAATATCGTTGACACACATGAATTTTTAGCTATTGACGATTTGGCGGATTTCAGTGACTATCTGGAATTTCTAGATGACTTTTTAAATCCGGGTCAGCATTTGGTAAGGTGAATTATGTCAGATAAAGAACAGGATATTGATTTGATTGTAAACCATCCGAAAAAAGCATTATTTAATCTGTCCATACCGACAATTATCAGTCTTGCATTTACAATGATTTATTTCATTATAGATGGAATTTGGGTTTCAGGTGTGGGACCGAATGCATTGGCTGCCGTCGGGTTTGTGACTCCTCTCTTTACTGCTTTAGCCGGATTTTCCAATTCATTAGGTTCAGGTGCAAACAGCCTTATTTCAAGATGCATTGGTGCAGAACAGTATGAAAATGCAGAAAACAGTGCAGTCCATGGAATAATGCTTTCAGTAATATTGACAATAGTGCTGACTGTTGGATTACTTATTATATTAAAGCCGATGTTTTTGATGATGGGTGCAGAAAAAGTAATTGAAGAGACAATGGCATATGGAAATATTATTGTCGGAGGTATTTTTACAATATTCATACCTATTATGATGTCTGCGATATTCAGGTCACAGGGTGATATAAAGCGTGCAACCTACCCGTTGGTACTTGCAGCTGCTATTAACCTGGTTTTAGATCCGATTTTCATTTACACTTTAGGTTGGGGTGTTGCGGGAGCAGCATTTGCCACCGCTCTTGCAGCAATGATTGCATCAACTCCAATGTTCTACTGGATGTTTATAAAAAACGACGGCTTTTTGAAAATAAACATGAGGTCATATAAAACCAATCTCAAGATATATAAGGAAATCCTGGTTGTAGCTATTCCTGTCAGTTTGGAGCAGTTTTCCATATCATTCATTTTTGTTCTGTTCAATTATTGGATTTCACTTCTGTCAGGTACTGTTGCTGTTGCGGCATTTACTGCAGCATGGCGACTGGTAGCTCTTGGAAATACTCCAGTAAGCGCTATTGGTATGTCTGCCCTAACTGTTGGGGGTGTCGCATACGGAGCACAAAATCTGGTAAATTTAAAAACAGCCCTTAATTACGGAATAAAGCTGGCTATGGTTTTTTCAGTACTGATTGTATCATTATTGTTTATTTTTGCAGATCCCCTATCTTGGATGTTTTCATTTTCACAAAACAGTTCGATTTTGGCTCCTCCTATTGCTGATTCATTGAGAATACTCTGCTTTTTCACACTGTTGATGCCGTTCGGTGTATTGTCCTGCAATATATTTCAATCAATGGGAAAGGGAACATATTCTTTGCTGATAATAATAGTCAGAGCTATTGTTTTGGAAGTAATTTTCTCATACTTATTTGCATTTGTCTTAGGTTGGGGTCTTTCAGGAATTTACTGGGGAATGGTTGTAGGAATGGCAGTGGGTTCTGTAATGGGATACCTGTTTATTAACTATTACTTGAACAAACACAAGGGTTATTTTAAGATTATTTAGAAATGTTTATAATGCCTGTGGAATATATTATTAACCATGTCAGAGATTACAAAAATCACAGCGGATGTTGACGTTGAAGAATATTGTGAAAAATATGTAGATTTTGAGGAGGTCTCTAAGCTTTGCATCGAAGAGCAGGAAACGCTGGGATACAACTGGAATTATCCCCCATTCGACTTTGATGTTAATGAAGTATGGAATTCTTACAATAAATTGAAAATCATCGCTTTTAAAATAGACTTTTCTGCTGAGGAATTGGCTCATACATTCGAGGAAAAAGAACTTGAGTTCATTTTAAAAAGATTCGAACGTATGAAGGTTAAATTGATGAATGAAATTTACATGCTGGAGGATGAAAATTCTCTAGCTTTATTTTTAGGAAAATGTAACCTGTGCATGAGATGCACAAGGGAATTTGACATGCCCTGCAAAATGCCGTTTAAAATGAGATATTCACTGGAATCATTGGGGGCATATGTTGATAGAACAATTGAAGATCTTTTCGGTTATAAAATCAAATACGCAAAAGATGGTAAACTCCCGGAATATTTGATATTCGTTGGGGGACTGCTATACGATAAAAAATAGGTGACAAAAAATGATAGTAAGTGTAATTGGTGGAACTGGTCCGCAAGGATTAGGAATTGCAGAAAGACTGGCTATTGCTGGTGTAGATGTAATAGTCGGTTCTAGAAAAGAAGAAAAAGCTTTAGATGTAGTTGCAAAAGCTAAAGAGGACTTAGCAGATTACGACTTATCTAGCATGAAAGGTATGGCAAACGAAGATGCGGCTAAAGAAGGTGACATTCTGATTATTACAGTGCCACTGGCTGCTCAGAAACCAACAGTCGAAGGAATCAAGGAGTTCTGTAAGGATAAAATTGTCATGGATGCCACTGTGCCTCTTGAAACAGCAATCGGAGGAAAACCATTCAGGTTCATTGACCTGATGGAAGGGTCCGCCGCTGAGAGAACAGCTTCAATCCTTGAAGGAACCGGTGCAAAGGTAATCTGTGCATTCTGTAACATTTCAAACTCACACCTTGCAAACATTCCCGAAGAAATTGACTGTGACTGTTTGATTGCAGGTGATGATAAGGAGGCTAAGGAAATAGCTGCTGAAATCATCGACAAGATACCTGGTGTAAGGACAATCGATACAGGCATTTTAGAAAAAGCAAGAATAATCGAAAAAATCACTCCATTGTTAATTGGAATGAACATCAAATACAAATCCCATTACGGCGGTTTAAGAATTACTGGTATTCCGGCACTTGACAAAGACTAAGCACTGATAACATGGATTCATTTGAGGCGTTGATTGGAAAAGATATTAATGAAGTAACCTTAAATGAATCACAAACTTTTTTTATTTCCCCTTTAAGATATTCCACCAAAAATTGTGGTCGGCGTTACCCCAAATCCAAGTTCAAGCTTGCTGATTTGGATTATTTCAATATGATTTCATTTTCTGAACTGTTTAGAAAGGAAGCCATTTTGATTATTTGGTATGATGAAGAGAATATAATCACTGATTTGGAGATATATCATCTAAGCAATGACTTTGACGTTCTCTTTAATGATTACTACTATATCAAAAAGGCCATCGACAATGGAGAGGCACATAAGTTGAGGGAAGGGGACACCAGATATCTGGGAGCTTCAAGATTGAGCGAAAAGGTGGCTCAGCCGAACAGCGATAAGCCGGCTAATAAGCGAGAACTTGTCTTGAAAAAGAAGTATTTGCAAAAAATAATTAATGAGATTAGCTATTGTAATCAGATTAAAATTAAGTGAAAAACATAATTTTTTAAACTTTCAGTTGTGAAACCATTTTCTTTTTCAACGGCCTTTCTGAATTCAAGAAAGTCTCTTTTGAACCTGTTTGCCTTTCAAAGAGGTTTTACTTTTTTTCAGTATGTTTTAAAATTTTAGATGCTATGACTATTGTTATATAGACAAATGCGGTTCATTCATCAGGTAGTTTAGAAAATTATATATAAGTTTGTTGTTTTTTTCAAAGTTATCAAGTATTTTTCTAACTTTGATGGGGATGATGGTCATTGAATTAAATATTTAATATAGTTTATATAAAAATTATATTAGTTATACGGGAGTTGATTTTTATGAAGGGTGTCCGCCAAATTGATTTTTGATTTTTTGTCGAAAAATTTTTTAGCCTAATTTTTATTATTTTTTCAATATTCTTTCAAATTTTTATTTATTTCAATTAATTCAGTTTAATTATCTTTTAAATTATTATTTGATTATTAATAGTTTTTATTTTTTGTTTTAATAGATTTTAGGATAGTTAAGTATATATACTTGATTGTACATATTTTATATTAGGAATACGTTATTTTGGTGTTGTTGTTTATGGTAAAAGAAAGTTTGATAAGAATCAGGCAAAATTAGGTATTAAGACACTTGATTGGAATGTTCCGAAGAATCATATTTCTCGTTTTGTCGTGGAATTTGTTGAAGAAGTTTATCCACTTTTAAATATCAAAGAACCTAAGAAAAAGAAAGGAAGAGACTCCCTTCCTGTAGATTCCATGTTAAAATTGCTAATTTATGCAAAAATACAACATATTGACCGAACATCAATCATCGCAGACATGGCAAGATACCATGACATATTTAAATATGTTTGCGATGATATTCGACCTTCTGAAAGATCAATTCAACGATACCGAAGAGAATATGACCATTATTTCGAAGTATTATTGAAAATGACCTTAAAAAAGGCATTTGATGAAGGATTCACAGAATTTAATCACGTTGCCATTGATGGAACCATTAAAAATGCATACAATTCCAACAATAACACAATAACACAATAACAAAAAAAGAAACGCAAATGTTGGTCGATTACTACGAAGGACGACCAATCGACCCAGAATGCCTTGAAAAACTCCATAAACCAGCTCAAAGATTACTCGAAAAGAAAGACATGGATGATGAAGATAAATTAGAACTATTATATGGAATAGAAACACAATTCACACATTCACAGGACAAGACAGAATACCAGTAAATGACATAGAAGCAAGATTTATGAAAGGCAAGAAAGGAAACTTCATGGTTGCCTATAATATCCAATCTGCAGTCGATTACGATACCAAATTAATCTGTGCAATAAATGTCACACAGAACCCAACAGACCATTATGAACTACCAAACATCGCAGAACGAGCAATAAGAAACATTAACACCACACCAAAATATATAAGTGCCGATACAATCTACTTAAATCAAATATTATTATCATACTTGGCAGATAAAAAAATAGATGGATTAATACCAAACAGAAAGCAAACTAAAGAAAAAATAGGAAAATTAAACCCAAATCCATATCACAAAGACCATTTTGAATATGATTATGAATTAGATGCATTTAAATGCCCAGAAAATCAATATATGTACTTTTTTGCAAAATACTATGAACCACACAAAGACCCAGAAAAACCAGATAAAATAAAAAGACTTTACAACAATTACGAAGCCTGTAAAAACTGCAAAGCAAGAAACAAATGCTGTTCATCCTCACAAACACACAAAACCATCACAGAATACGGTTCAGAAATGCAAAAAGCAATGAACCAGAAAATGGAAAAACAAGAATATAAAGACGAATACGCCAAAAGATCAAGCGTTGAAGGACCATTCGGAATATTCAAAGAACAATTCCAAATAGAAAAAGAAGTAGTCACTGGAATGATAAAAACAGAAGAAAGAATAAACTTAGATGCATTAGCATACAATTTAATACGATTATACAACATCAAACATGAAACAGAAAATACAACAGAAGATTTAGAAGATTTCTGCGAAAGCACATCAATTAAAAACCAATTAAAACTCGATGTAACAATATATTAAAAAAAATCAAGAAATTCTTCCTGTGCATATTCATAGAAATAGCCAAGCTCACGACCATTTACTAATATGTGGCTTACGGTAATTGACACGCTCATTTCATAGTTTTCATTGACTTTTCCCCAGGTGATCAATGGTTGGATGGCTTTTCCGTCAACAACGCAATTGGTGAGCATGTCAAAGTCAACCCAGGGGATGCATGAAAAGTTGGCGATGTTTTCAAGGTCTCTTTTTTCCATTTCACAGATAAAACCTTCGGTTTTACCAGTCAAAATATCTTCGGATAAATTCTTCACATAGTCATGCCAATCCATAATGTTGTCAAAGCATTGCGGAGGTCTGACACGCATTTCCTTATAGATGTCATTTTCTTCGTTCATAATAGGGCTTACTCCATCCAAAAAGTCAAACTCATAAACTTTACCGTCAAAGATTCTTCTTTTAAGCTGTGGAACTCTATTTACAGCATTCATCAAACATCCGAGGCTCATGACAAAAAATGATTTGTCATTTTCATGGCACCATTTCCACAGTTTTTCAACATTAATCCTTGCGGACATGGAGTATCTGGCTGACAGCATATCAATAAATGGATTTTCTTTAATATTAAATTCTATTTCTCTCATTTTTTAACCAAAATAATAATTAATAGTTAGTTTTTTATATCTTTTAAATAATATATATAATTGTTATAAATCATAAGCGTGGTTTTTTATAATGAAAGTAGTAATAGTTGGTGGAGGAGCTGGTGGAATATCAACAGCTTCAAATATTCGTAAACTCAATGAAGAAATAGAAATTACAGTAATTACAAGAGATAATAAAGTTGCATACTCTCCATGCGCAATTCCTTATGTGCTGTCCGGTACAATCCCATCCTTTGATGATATTGTAATGAGGACTCCTGAAGATTATAAAAACAAGAATATTGAAGTTATTGTCGAAGCGGAAGTGACAGCAGTTGATTCCAAAGGCAAAACAGTAACCTATGAAAAAGAAGGTAATGAAACCGTTTTGGACTATGACAAACTGGTGCTGGCTACTGGAGGCAATCCTTTCGTACCTCCTATGGAAGGTGTGGATTTGGATGGAGTATTTAGAATCCGTAATATTGATGATGGTATAAGAGTTCAGGAAGCTATGAAGGAAGCTAAAAGTGCTATTGTCACTGGTGCGGGTTTAATTGGTATTGAAATTGCATATGCTCTTAAAAAACAGGGTTTAAATGTGATTTTAAGTGAAATGTTGCCTCAGATTGTCCCAAGGTCTCTTGATAAGGACATGTCTGATATCCTAGTGCAATATCTTGAATCTGAAGGAATCCATGTGGTTTTGGGTAAACCTATCACCAAGTTGATTGGTGACGGCAAAGTCGAAAAGGCCTGCTTTGGTGATGAGGATTTATATGATGCTGACATGGTTATCATGGCAACAGGTGTAAGGGCTGAATTGGAACTGGCTAGAATGGCAGGCTGTGAGATTGGAAGATGGGCTATTCTTGTCAATGATAGGATGGAAACATCAGTAGATGATGTTTATGCTGTAGGGGACTGTGTTGAATCCAAAGATCTAATTTTGGGATCAAATACCATTTCTCAATTGGGCACTACAGCAGTTCGCGAATCCAAAACATTGGCTCGTACAATTTGTGATAAAAAATCCAAATTCAATCCAGTTTTAAATTCAATGGTGTCTAAAGTTGGTAAATTGGAATTTGGAGCAGTAGGATACACTACAAGTTTTGCTCAACAAAATAGGATTAGGCCTGTTGTACAGAAGGTGCAGGCACTTACAAGAGCACGTTATTATCCAAATGCAAAACCTATGGACATTAAAGTTATTTGTGATGGTAATGGAACTATCATAGGATGTCAAATCATTGCAGAAGAAAGGGTAGCCGAAAGAATTGACACAATGACATTAGCTATTACTGAAGGTTTAACCTGTTTTGATTTAAGCAACATGGAATTCGCTTACGCGCCGCCTGTATCAATGGTTACAGATCCGTTGATTCTTGCTGTTGAAGAAGTTAGTAAAAAATTTAATTAAATAATATTTGGAGATGATATTAATGCCGGAACATGGTCACGGTCATCATGGTCATGGGGGTCAGATGACTCCTGAGCAACAAAGACAAATGATTGCTCAAGAATTGAGATTAGCTAAAAACCTTAGCCAAATCAAGCACAAGATAGTTGTAATGAGTGGAAAAGGAGGAGTAGGAAAATCTACTGTTGCAGCAAATATTGCTGAAACTCTGCAGAAATTAGGTTACAAAACCGGTATTCTCGATGCGGATATTCACGGACCTAACATTCCAAAAATGTTAGGTATCGAATTGTACGGAGAAGAATTCAGCAATTATCAATTTGAAGTGTTTAAGGAAATTACCGAAGCCGCCTTGGCTAAGGAAACATTTGAAAATGATGAGGAGAAAGCGGAATTCATTAAAGCAAAACAGGAAGAATACAAGTTTTCAATGTTCCCGGTAACACTGCCGAGCGGTTTGAAAGTTATGTCAATGGCATTTCTTCTGGAAAGTATTGACACTCCTATTATCTGGAGAGGACCTCAAAAAACCGGTGCAATCAAGCAGTTGATTTCCGATGCAAACTGGGGTGAACTTGATTTCCTAATTATTGATAATCCTCCTGGAACTGGAGATGAACCTTTAACAGTTTTGCAAACCATTCCAGAAACTGATGCGGTAATCATGGTAACCACACCAAATGTCGTATCCCAGGAAGATGTTTTAAAATGTGTTAAGATGGTTGGAATGATGAACATAGATAAGATAGGCCTTATCGAAAACATGGCTTATTATATGTGTCCTCATTGTGGTGAAAAGCTTTATATTTTCGGTAAAGGCAATGGTGAAGCTTTTGCTGATGAAATGGAAATTGAATATTTGGGCGATTTGCCAATTGAAGAAGCAGTTTCCGAATCTCCTAACAAGGATGCGGTTATATCTGTACTCAATCCTGATGATGAGGTTTCAAAAAGATTTAAGGAAATTGTTTTGGAAATAATTGAAAAGTTTGCTAAAGAAGAGTGATGTTAATAATATAACTCACTCGGGCAATATTCACTACGTATCCTAAGAAATTAGGATCTTCTTTTAATTTTTTAAAGTAATCCAATTTTTCGATGATGCGCCCTTTATTTTCATCCATCACGTTCAGCGAGAAGTACTGCATTCCGTTTTTGTATTCAAGAGCATCTGTAAAGATGGGAACGATATACTGGCCATCATTTCCATATGGTATCTTTACGGGTTCATTATCCTCAACGGATATGATAAATTCCTTATCTGAAATGTACTCTTTAATTGACTGCTCTTTTTTTTCAATAGCTTCTTGGTTCTGGTTTTCACCATGCATATAAATCATATTGATATGATTTTTTAGCTCAGGATGATTGATTTCTTCTAATTTCATTGTATCTATCTTTTGTTTTTCTCATTTAAATAATCTTCAACTTCATCTTTTGGAATGAATCTTAATGCGGCTGAGTTGATGCAGTACCTTTTGGTTCCTCCAGGTCCGTCATTGAAAACATGGCCGAGATGGGAGTTTGATTTTTTAGCCCTGACTTCCGTACGTGTAGTGCCGTAGCTGAAATCCCTGTTTTTTGTTATTGCATCTTCGGATATCGGTTTTGAAAATGCTGGCCAGCCGCATCCAGAATCAAATTTGTCTTCGGATGAAAATAGAATTTCACCATTTACAACGTCTACATATACACCATCTTCAAAAAAGTTATCATATTTTCCACTAAATGGTGGTTCTGTCATAGCAAGCTGTGTTATTTCGTACTCCTCTCGGGTCAGGTGTTTGAATTCTTCATCATCTATTGAATTTAAATCAACATGACAATATCCCTGCGGATTTCTCTCAAGGTATTTCTGATGATATGCTTCTGCGGGGTAGAAGCTATTGATGGGGCCGACTTCAACAACTATCTTTTTTTCACTTTCATTCTGTTTTTTTGCAAAGAACTTCAAAACACATTCCCTTTGTGAATCTTCCTGCCAATAGACGCCGGTTCTATACTGTGTTCCAATGTCTGGGCCTTGACGATTTTTTACATATGGGTCAATGATTCTATAGAAATTTTCCAAAATCTCCTGCAGGGATATGATTTCAGGATTGTATGTTACTTTAACGGTTTCTGCATGACCTGTCCTGCCGCTGCAAACCTTTTCATAAGTAGGTGCCAAGTCATGACCATTTGCATATCCGACTTCAGTCTGATTTACTCCTTTTAATCGTGAAATGAATGCTTCGATGCCCCAAAAGCATCCGCCGGCTAAATAGATTACATTCAATTTTGTGAACATATTAATTAATTTATCTTTAAACTGGAAAAACTTTTTCCGTGAAAAACCTTTTAAATTATAAAATAAATACTTTATATTAGTTATTATTGGAGGAAAAATTAGTATGTTTTACAGTACTATTATGAAAATCGATTCCATCGATAGGTTAAGAGACATTAGAGATGCATTGCTTGTTGAACAAGGTATCAACCCTACTCGTCAAGGAGAACAAGCTATTAAAGTGGTTGTTGAAAGAATTGATGAAATTCAAGCTACTTTAGATAAATCTGCAACTAAAAATAAAAACAGAAGAAATTTATAAGTGATTTTAGTGATAAGACGTGTATCAAGTAGCAGACGATTACTAAGAAAAAGAATATATAAAGCACCACATGCTCGTCATAGAATTGCTACATATTATCGTGAAAATAAAAACTTAAATAAACCTCATCAAAAGGAGTTTAAAGATGCACATACTCCTGTTATAAGGCATAAAAGAAGACCCAAACGTGAAGTTATGGGTGGATTTAAGATGTCTTATAGATATAGGTATTATATGGATGATGTTATTGAAGATGAGGATTTGGAAGAAGAATTGGAAGAATAATTCTTCTTTAATCAAAATTCCCCGTTTCTATTCATATTGAAATTTTGTGAATGGGGATTAATAACAAATCCCTGGAAATATTCATCATCTTCAGCTATTTTTGAGATGTCACCGGGTGTTAGAACCTTCATTTCAAGGCTATCTAAAAATAACTTTGATATTTTAGCACTTCCCATTGCATATTCTCTGATATCTGTAAAAATAGGAATGATGTACTCTTTGCTTGATTCAGTAAGTGTTAATTTAACTGGGTTTCCGATTTCATCAACCAAAGTGAAGTAGATTTCATTTGGATATGCTTTTCTGATATTTGTTTTTACCGCTTCAAGTTCAATGGCATCTTCGCTTTTGAGCTTTTTTGCCATGTCTGCATATATTTGAATATACTCTTTAAGCTGGCTTTTCGAAGCCTTGACATTATTTTTCTGATAATCTTCGTAATCTTTAGGATCCATATTTACTCACAACAGTCGTGAACATCTTCGCCGCCGATTACAAAATCCCATTGAGGTGCATTGATTGCAAGGCCAATGAATCCTTCATCTTCAGCATAATCTGCGATAATTTCATTACCCACTTTTTTATCGCAAGCAAATTCATTTTCACCGAATTGTTCTTTAAATACTGCAATAGCCTCATTGGCTTCATCCTCATCGGTATAAACAGGAATGACAAATTCCTCTTTTTCATCATCTTCTTCGCTGATAATCAATGCAACGATTTCATGATCTTCACTTTTGGCATTGGAAACAATTATGAATTCCTCATGGAATACCATGTGTTCAATTTCATGGTATATTTCACCTAACTCTTCAAGCTGTTCCTTGTTGTCTTCTTCAAAAGAATCGCTGAGCTCTTCGGATTTTTCCAATTCTTTTTCGATTTTTTCGTTTAAATCATCATCAATTTCAATAAATTTTTTTACTAAATCTTTAAGTTCACTCATAATATCCCTTAATAAAAATAAGTCTTTTAAAAACAAATGAACATTCTCTTCCTAAACACCACTAAAGGAATACAAACGAATGCTCATTTCAACCATCACCATTGTTCATATTATAAAAAAATAGCAATACTATTTTAAATTTCAACCTATATAAAGTTTTAGTATCCTAATGGTAATTAGAAGCCACTTTCAATTGATTTGATTAGGTTATAGATAATTTCATTTGTGGTAACATCAACATTGTTTTTGACTCCAAGCTCAATAACTTTACCGTTGAGTGAATCTATTTCTGTTCTTATTTTCCTTTGGATGTCCTGATGGGTTGATGAGAAATGACTGTATGTGTCCGGGACGAGTTTTGAATAGAAAATGTCTTTATATTCGTCAGCTGAATCCCAAAGAGTTGAATAGCCTGATGATTTAATCACATCAAATATTTCATCGATGATTTTATTCATTATCTCTTTTGAATATTCATTTTCTGTCAGTGCCCCATAATTGACGTCAAGTACCGCACCAAGGGGGTTCAGTGCACAGTTGTAAAGCATTTTTGCCCATAGGTATTTGTCAACTTCATCTGTTAGTTTGCAGGATATTCCTGATGCAGTAATCATGTCGGCTATTTCCTGCAAGTCTCCCGGATCTTCTTTTTGAAGTGAACCTATTAGGATTGGTTCAGTATAGACAGTCACCTCGCTTACATGTCTTTCGGGACGTCTGAATCCGGTAATAAGACGTGCTGAGAAGACCATGTTTTTAGGGAAATACTTCAGATAGATTTCATCGTTTCCAAATCCGTTTTGGAAGATGATTATTTTGGCATTATCCTTTAAGATTCTCTTGTTTTGATTCAGATTTATTGCAATATCCTCGTTTGCGGTTGTTTTTGATGTGATGAAAATATAGTCAAACAAATCATTTCCAATGTTTTCATATTTTTCATATACATCAATTTCGCTGCTGTCAAAAGAGTAATGGGCAAATAATCCGCATCTTTTTATACCTTTTTCGGATATAGCCTTTGCGGTTTTTCCTTTTGCAAATAATGATACATTTGCGCCCTGTGATTTTACGGATGCCGCAAGGCCAATTCCAACGGCACCTGCTCCAATTATTAGAATGTTCATATTTTTAGTATGTATTTTAAAGAATATAATTTTTTGGAATGTCAAAATCCAACACTGTTTTTTGGATTAACTAAATATTTTTATTTGTTTCACCTAAAAAAGCCATAATATTAGAATAATTTAAATATTATAAATTTTAATATATTCTTAATTAGTATTAGAGGATTATATTCATGGATGAAATCAACTTTTTGATTAGAGAGGAAAACATAGCTAAAGTATATCTGAGTGAAGGGAATTTGGATGTTTTGGACATTTTAAATGAGAATTATGGCTATATCGTTGATTCCATGCTTTTAGAGGATTTTAAGGTCAAGAGCCTAAAATGCAATCTATTCAAGGAATTGGTTCTTGACAATAAAGTTGTCGGATTCTGTTCGTATGACTTTTCAAGAGAGTTTTTAACTGCAGCTTTAAATAATATCTATGTAATTCCTGAATTCAGGGGAAATAATCTATTCTTAAATGAACTGAAAACAACAATGGAAGAATATAATAAGCCGAGCATTATGGAACCGACCAGGCTGATTGTCGAGTTGCTGATCGAATATGGATTTGCCAGAATAATAGATAAAGATATTGTGGCAAGTGCAATCGAATTCATAATCCCCGGCGAGCATGTCATGTCAAATAGGGATTATGACGCTTCAGAGGAATTGGCCACTCATTTTTATGACTTGAATATGTGTGCAAGCATTCATTTTCTTGACTTGGAAAACAGGTATTTTGCATATAGCTCACCTTTAAACTATGATATAATTCATTATGACTGCCTTGAAAAAAGGAATACAATTGATGATGATTACTTTAAAGGAATAGTTGACCTATTTAGTGAAAATGAAGAAAAGCTAATTGAAATAGTTTTGGATTTGGAGGATAATCTTTCAGTCAAGACACACACCCTTGAGGAAGTCATCGGATGCGAGGGGGAGCTGTCACCATACATGGAATCTTTAATTGATGATGCTCATGTAACTTATGAAAGTGCATTGGAAATAAAAGAACAGTTAAAAGAGGAATATGAAGCCGGAATGATTTTAAACGAATCACTGTTAATCAGATTGGCTTATCTATTTGAAAAACCGGTAGAACCGTCTATAAAGTCTCATAGTGATTCATGTCCATACTGTGGAATGCCTGCGGACAGTCATGATAAGTTCTGCCATTTTTGCGGTATTAATTTAAATTATAATCCTAGTGAAATGTTCGATAGTCTTCTGGAAAATATCAAAACTGAAAGCACTGATTTTTCGGAGGATATCCGTTATGTTTCATATAAATTCTTGAAACTGGTTGATGGAGGCATTGATTTGGATTATGCAGCTGCAACTATTGAAAACACATATAATATCAACTGGTTTAATCTAAAGAAGTTTTTGGATGAAAATAACTATTTTAATGATAAGATAACCGATGAAGGTTATGAATTCCTGTTAAACCATCCATTAAACTATTATGGGGAGTTCAATATGAGCAATATCAATTATACGGATTTTGAAAAGTTTTTCTATGAAAACAATGATTTGAATGGAATTGAAATCTGTTTGAAGTATCTCAATCAATTGGGTGATGATGAGGATATCCGGGAAATAGTTGAAGAAATTGAAAAATACAGGTAATCAGTATTCATTTAAATAATCATCACAAATGTTCTTATAGGTGCAGAATCTGCATATGTACTGCTTTTTTGGTGGGAATATTTTATTGTTCACTTTGTTTCTCACTTCATACATGGTATCTACTGCGTCGTCTATTTCGCACTGGTTTAAATATTTGCGTTTATTATCTTTTTCACAGACATCCAACAGCCTTAACCTGCCGTTTTTAGTAAAAAACACTCCAACTGTTGAAACTTTTCTATCATAGACATTTTCAACAAGGAGCTTATAGTAACATAATTCCTTGCGATACCTTGAAAATGAGCTGGATTTGCTTGTTTTATAGTCAATTACAACCAATTCGCCGTTTTCATCTTCCAGTATAATGTCACATATACCGGAAAATCTGTGTTCCTCATCAAGGAGGTATTCTTCAGCACAGAACAGCTTATAGTCATTTTCAATAAATACTTCCTCAAAAAATGAGCTTAGATTGTATATGTGTGATGTAAGGTCATAGCTTAAATTTAAATCATGGGCAATTTTTAAAAGCTCATTTTGTGTGTTTATGTCTGAAATGTCATCACCGAACTTTTCGGTGAACTTTTCAGCTATCAGATGAACGTCGCTTCCAAGTGCCATATACTTATTTTCTGGAACTTCAATTTCATCGATATACTGAAACTTGAATTCCAGGGGACACTTAAGATAGGAGTTAACTTTTGATTTTGATAATTTCATGAATATGACCTTTAAAAAAAATAGGAGTGAGAGTTTAAAACCCTCATTTTGATCCGATAGAATCGATAATGTTTTTACAGTTATTAATGAAGAAATCACTGTTCTCGTAGGTAATGTTGTTTCCGCTTATTTTGAAGTTTTGATTATTTTTATTGAAGAAAATGTCGGCATCATATGATGTTTGCCTTTCTTTGTATAAGAAATAAGCAGTCACTCCTTTCTGATCGATTTCCTGGCTTGAAGAATATGTACCCTCTTTTACTAAACTGGTGTAGGTATCTGATAAGTTTTGGGTGTTATCAATCTTTTGGAGATTTATAGTTACACCTGTATTGTTGTTAACATATTTTACTGTGTTGTTATTCACATTAATATCACTGAAGTTCTCAAGTTTCGGAAAACTAACATCTCCAGCTAAAGCATTATTGTTATCATTTGTTAAAGAAGTATTATTACCAAGAATATTAAAGCCGGTAGCACTTACATTTACACCAATGTAGATAACAATTAATATTACAAGTAGTGCATAGAGTTTTTTCATTTTCATTTTCACACCTAGTTATTCTATTTGATAAATAAACTATATATAATTAATTTAATTTGTAAAATTTTTTAAATATATTTAAATATTTTTTTAAATATACAATAAAGTATCATATAACAATTGGAGATAAAAAAATGAAAATTGTAGCACTTCAAGCAAGTCCACGTAAAGGTGGAAATTGTGACGTATTGATGGATGAAATGATTAAAGGAATCGAAGAAAACGGTGGAGAAGTAGTTAAATACTACTTGGAAAAAGAAGAGATTGCTCCATGTAAAGCATGTTTATACTGTGCAGAAAACCCTGAATGTGTACGTGCAGATGATGGAAACAAGATTTTGGATGAATTAGTGGCTGCAGACGGCGTAATATTTGCAACTCCAATATACTACGGTCAAATGACTGCTCAGGGTAAATTGATTATTGACCGTTTCTATAGTATAGGCCAAAACCCTGATAAAAGTTTATCCGGTAAAGCAGCACTGATATTTACAGAAAACCAACCTGAAGGAACCTATGCAGACTACATTGAACTAACTAAATTCTCTCCATTTACATTCATGGGATATGAAGTAATTGGTCATGTGGATGCAGGCAGTGCAGGTCCTGCAGGTATTGTTGCCGAAGAACAGGCTGACAAATTAAAAGAAGCTTATGAATTAGGTAAAAAGTTTTAATTTAATTAAAACTTTTCTTTTTTTTATGATATTATGGGTTTAGGTTCGCTTTTCAAAAGAAACAAAAAGAAAAAAACCAAAGAAGAAGTTGAGGAATCTCACATCGACATATTCACAGATGGCTGTGGGGGATGTGAGAAATGCGTTATAGCATGTCCGAACAATGTATTGATTATGGAAAATGACAAATCATCAGTCAACAATTCCTTCGGATGCAAGCGCTGCAAGGTATGTATGGCAATTTGTCCGAATGACTGTATCAAGGTCAATTAATTTTTTCACGAATATTGTCAATAAAACATCTGTTTTCTATTTTAATTATTTTAGTGATTTTATCTGATTTTTTTATTCTTATTAGATCTCCGCTAAATACTTCAATTGCTTTTCCGTCGTATAATGCATAGGAAGTTGTGTTCTTTCTAAGTTCAGTTATTTCAATGTCCACAATTGAATCGTCAGACAGTATTATGCTTCTGTTAAGTATGGAATGTGGAGCTATTGGTGTTAATGTCATAATGTTTGCGCTGGGATCCACTATTGGACCTCCACAGGAAAGATTGTATGCAGTAGACCCTGTTGGAGTGCAGACGAGTATTCCATCTGCAGTATAGGAATTGATAAGTTTTTCATTAACTGCCACTTCAAATCTAACAACGCCGAATGTATTTTTTGAAATGGCTATTTCGTTTAGGCTTTCAGGAATTTCAATCACATCTCCTGACGGCTTAATTATTTCACCCTCAAGCATCATTCTATTTTCAATGTCATAATTTCCTTTCAGAATATTTTTTAAGACCGTCTCAATGTTTTCGGGGGAAACTTCGGTCAAATATCCCAATGTCCCGGTATTGATTCCAATAATTGGCTTTTCCTGACATAATCTTGCAGTTTCAAGGAAAGTTCCATCTCCACCAACTGAAATAACAATGTCGGATTCATTGATTTCATCAGCAATTCCAATATTCAATTCCTTTGAAATTTCAACAAGGGATTTTTTTGTTTTTCTTGCATTTTCGTTAAGATGGTCTTCGCTAATGTATATTTTCATGAGTTTTACTTTGGTTTGGATTGGTTAAAAAAATTATTGTTTGGAATAGCTTTAAATGTTTTCAGGATTATAATAGTTTATAGTGATGCTGATGAAAGACATGTGGGGATTAACTGTACGTGGAATATATGAAGTAAATGGTAAAATCTTGCTTTTAAAGGTCAGGTCCCAATCAAGTCATGATGCCGGAAAATGGGAAATTCCTGGGGGCAAGGTTAAAAAATGCGAATTTTTTGATGATGCATTGAGGCGGGAGTATCTGGAAGAGACTGGTCTTGAGATTACTATCGAATCTCTTTACAATGTCATTCAGAATAAGTATACTGCCTGCAAAACAAATGAAGAGGTAAAATCAATACAGCTGATTATGAAAGTAACATCCTCCGGTGATGAAGTAGCTATTTCACCTGAACATGATGAATATGGGTGGTTTACTGGAGAAGAAGTAAACGAATTGATTGAAAAGGATTTGCTTACAAAAGCGGCAAAAAATGCTTTTAAAAAATAAAAAATAGAATTATATGTCTAATTCATTAGCGCCTATAACTTGGATATCCATATTTTCGATAAAATCTTTGGTTTCACTGCCGAACAGCTGGAAGTGTTCGGATGCCATATGCTCTTTAAGAGCATCCAATGATTGCCATTTTTCTATAAAAGTTAATGTATTATCATTTAAAGATTTTAACAATTGGTAGTCTATATTTCCTTCTTCGGCAAGAGTATTTTCTATTAAATCATCTGACAATTCAGTAACTGTATCTCTACAACCTTCTTTAGGATATATTTTAGCTAATACAATAATGAAATCCATAATTAAAACCTTTGTTTTAGTGGTTATGGATAATGTTAATATTTCATAATACTTATGTATTTTGAAAATTTTTTTTAGAAATTTTAAATATTTTTCACTTTAATGTCCCTATTTTATACAATATCCATTTTTAGATTTATTTATTGTCATTGATGCTTAGTTAAGTATTTAATTGAGGATTAACATAATATTATTATGGTTAAAGTAAGTATTTTAGGGTCAACTGGTGTAATAGGTAAAAATGTTGCTTTCACATTGGCAAGAGCAGATACAGTTGATGAAATTGTTTTATATGCAAGACCTCAAAGCGTGGATAAAGCCAAAGGGGAAACTTTTGATATGTATGATGCTTTGGCTGCTGAGGATATTGATTGTGATTTAATTCCTACTTCTGATTTTAATGATATTGCAGATTCAGCCATTGTATTGATTACTGCAGGAATTCCAAGGCAGGAAGGAATGAACAGGCGTGATTTGGCTATTCCGAATGCCAAAATAGTAATGGAATATGCAAAGCAGATTGCAAATCATGCACCGAATTCAATTATTTTGGTTGCAACAAATCCTGTTGATGTGATGACAACTGTAGCGTTAAAGTATTCAGGTTTTGATAAGAGAAGGGTTATTGGAATTGGAAACCACCTTGATTCATTAAGGCTGAAGACCTATATGTCAAGACAGATTAACATCAACAGTTCGGAAGTGCATACCCGGGTCATCGGTGAGCATGGCGATCATATGGTTCCTCTTTTAAGTTCAACAACAATAGGTGGTATTCCGTTAAAGTATTTCATAAAGGAAGTTGATTTTGATGTAATGAGACTAATCAATCGGCTTAAAAATGCGGGAAATACGATAATCAGCAAAAAAGGAGCGACAGAATACGGTCCGTCCTATGCTATTTCAAACCTGATTTCAACAATAATTACGGATTCCCATAAAATACTGACAGTAAGCACATATCTTGAGGGTGAAATTGAAGACGTCAGTGATGTTTCACTTGGTGTTCCTGTTGTTTTGTCAAAAAAAGGAATAGCAATGGTTGTTCCGATTCATATGAATTCTTATGAAAAGGAAAAGTTTTATGAAGCTGCAGATATAGTAAAAGAAACTACGAACGAGGTTTTATCTGATTTGAATGAAGATTAAACAAAATTCATACTAAAAAATGAATTTTGCTTTTATCTATATCTTCAGGCTCATGAGGTTTGACTTCACCTTCAGGCATTCCCAATGCAAGTATTCCCACTATTCTGAAGTAATCGTCAAGACCGGTAATCTCTTTTACAGCCTGTTCCGCATCTTTTCCGTCGGCGGTTTTTCTTAAGTGAATCTGAACCCAGCAGCTGCCGACATCCAAACTGGCGGCCATCAGATGCATGTATCCTAGGGCAATTGAAGAGTCTTCTATCCAGGTATCTGAAATTAGAGTGTTTGCAACAACAACTATTGCCTTGTTGCATCCTGCAAGCATTTCAGCTCCGGTTTCTTTTGATTTGGCTAATTTTTCAAGAGTTTTTCTGTTTTCAACAATTAAAAAATTGCATGGTTTTCTGTTTCTGCTGGTTGGTGCTAATAGGCCTGCTTCAAGGATCTTTTCCAGGTCTTCCTGTTTAATATCATCATCTTTGAATCTGCGAACGCTGCGCCTTTTGAGTAATATGTCGATTAATTCCATTCAATCACCTGATTAGTATTTTGTCTTTATAATGGTTTAACATTACTAACAAGTTAAATACATATATTTAAAAAGATTAAGATTATATATATGATAATATAACTTAATCATTGGAGAATAGAAATGGTTAATGAAAATTCAAAAACTATTGAAATAAACAGGCTGAAAGCTCCCTTGAAATACAAGGATTCCAAAGTATTTGACAGTAAAGGAAATCAGTTGGATTGCATTGAAACATTTTCCGATTTAAAATATATTGTAGAACCTAAAGATGGTATTTTAACAGAGGAAGAAATTCTTGAACATGCTCCCAATTCCAAAGAAGCCGCAAAAATCAGGTTAAGCAGAGGTGTTGGGGATAATTCAGATGTTATGCTAATCAATGATTCCGTTCCAACACTGTTGGGGTTTTATTATACTATTGCTGTCTGTCTGTCCGTCCCTGTTTTTTATAGCGGAAATACCAGTTGGATGTTTTTCATTTTAATATTATTCATACTTCCATTGATTTATTTATACTATATTTTCAATTTAAAAAATTACGTTGCAACATCCCATAAAGCAGCAGTCAATGATAATCATTCAAAAATTAAAAAAACCAGAAAATTGGAAGATGTTGAATCTGAAAAAGGTTTGTCATCCCTTAATAGATATGTCGATGAGGTTGAAGAGTTGAAATCAGTCTTTGACAGTAAAGAAATTAAAGTAAGAGATTTAATCGCTAAACGTTTCGAACCGCCTCAAATGACATATGACAGGTTCATGACCACTATCGACAAATCCCATGATCTCTTTTATCATGAGGCCGATGGGGCTTTGAACATTGCGAAATATGCTGTTGAAGATACTCCGAGAGTGGAAGGAGAAATTGAAAGTAAAATTGATACATTAAAATCAATTATTGACCAGATTGAAGATTTGACCAATGAGCTTGTTATCAATATAAGTTCTGATGAAAAATCTAGCGATGATGTAAAAATTTTAATTGATGATATTGATAACCTGATTGATTCGGTAAAAGAATATAAGTGATTGAAATGACAAAATTTTGCCCAAAATGTGGAAAGGAGTTGCCTGATGAATCTCATTTCTGTTTGGAATGCGGATGTCGTATAGACAATAAATCAGGTACGTCCCAAATTTCAGATAAGTTTTCAAACGGTAAAATATTTTTAGCTTTGATTTTTGTTGTTCTTATTGTAGGAGGAATTCTAATTCTTACAATGGGTGGAAACGGCAATAATCAGGGTAATGCGGATGATGCATTAACAAAGGAAGCTAGTCAATTTTCATTAACTGTCAGTGATGTAAACGGACATTACAACAATGAAAGTAATGATTACTTCTATTGGGTGGAGGTATTGTTCCAGAAAGTGCCTTCAAATCAGAAGGACTACATTGTAAAGACAACATATCTGGATGAGAAAGGCAATGATGTGGGCCATGAAACGGAATCTTTATCCCATGTGTATTATGATACTGATTATCCAATTTCCGTTGGTTATCATACTGCATATAAGTATATTGATGTTGATTCCGTTAAAGTTGAAATAATTAAAGATGGCAATGTCATTAAAGAATGCACAGGTAAAGCTGATAAAAATAAATTTAATTTTGATAAACCACAAGGAAATCAAACTAAATAAAAGGTGATATGATGGCTGAATTTTCCTTAGATATTGATGAAATAAAAAAAGATGTTGAAGACACCATTAAAGAAGAAGAAGTAAAATTAGAAAATTCCAATATTAAAGACAGGGCTAGTGAAAATGCTGTTGCAATTTTTGAAACAGATTTGAACAATCCTACCGAAAGGGAAGGCATATTAAAACCTTTGGAAAATTTCGGTATGGATGACATGTCAAGATCAGCTTCCAGAAATGAAATGCTGGCCACCCGATTTGTAGATATCAATAAGGGGGGAAAGGAAGCTGAAAACATCGGTGATAAATTATCTGAATTGGATAGGCAAATGAAAGATTTGGACCCTAGTAAAGTTGATTTTACTAAAAAAGGTTTCTTGGGAGATTTGATGAATCCTGTTCGCAAATACTTTGCAAAATATGAAAAGGCAGAAACCGCAATATCCAACATTATCGATTCATTAAACAACAGCAGCAAAGTACTGCAGAATGACAATGTAACATTATTGAATGAGGAAAACTACCTAAGAGAAGTTACAAATAAGCTTCTTGCAGATATTGAACTCGGTAAACAGATGGATGATTCCATTGAAGCTCAAATCCAGCAGGCTGAACTTGAGGGCGTGTCACCGGATAAGATAGCTTTTGTCCGTGAAGAGGTGCTGTTCCCGTTAAGGCAAAGAATCATGGACATGCAGCAGATGATTGTTGTAAACCAGCAGGGAATCGTATCACTCAATGTAATCAGAAGAAACAATAAAGAATTGATTCGTGGTGTCGACAGAGCCAAAAACGTAACTGTTTCAGCCTTAAGAACTGGAGTGATGGTTGCAAGCGCTTTATATGATCAAAAAATTGTAATGGACAAAATCACTATATTGAATCAAACTACCGAAAGCATTATAGAATCCACTTCACACATGCTTAAAGAGCAGGGAAGTGAAATTCAAAAGCAAAGTGCTGAGACAATGATTTCACCTGATGTCTTGAAGGCTTCATTTGCAGAGGCAATTTCAGCTATTGAAGATGTAAGCACATACAAGGAACAGGCACTTCCTAAAATGAAGGAAACAATAATGATGTTTAGTGACATGGCTGAGGAAGGTCAGAAAGTTGTAGACAAGCTTGAGACAAGTAACAATAATTTAATTGAATAAATTTGATAGTATGGATACATTTGAAAAAATTAAACGATCATGGTGGGTTCTGTTTCCGTTCACTTTGTTCCTGCCGGGTTTTGGTTTTATATACATTGGGCTAAAATCAGAAAACAGAAACTGGATTTTGGAAGGTATAACATATGAATTGCCATTCTTCTTTTATCTTCTGACTTCAGCAATATATTCATTTCAAGCAATGCTTCCATATTATATTGTATTAATCATTTTATCTGCATTTATAGCTTTGATTAGGTCAATAATGGTTGCCATTAAGCTTTTTGAGGTATATGAAAATGAGGATAGTCCAGTAATTACTCAAGTTAGCTCATCAGGTTCAGGCAAAACCTCCGTAAAAGACAGGGATTCAAATTGGCCGATATGTTGCGGTTGTTTAATTGTGATATTCATAATATTTGCTATAATTTCAATTTTTTAGGTGAGATTAATGAAATTGGTTGTTCAAAGAGTATCCGATGCAAGTGTTGAAGTTGATGGTGAGATAACCGGTCAAATCGATGAAGGATTGATGGTGCTGGTCGGTTTTGGAGTTAATGACACAACCAGGGAAGCGGATTATCTTGCAAAAAAACTGGTTAAATTAAGGATTTTCAAGGATGAAAACGGAAGAATGAATAAGTCTGTCAAGGATATTGGGGGAAAATTGTTGCTTGTTCCCCAATTTACGTTATACGCGTCAACCAAAAAGAACAGACCGTCATTTCACAAATCATTAAACCCTGATGATGCTACAGTGTTGTTCGATTACTTTACTGAACAGTGCAGCCAGTATGTTGGAGTAGAAACAGGTGTTTTTGGAGCATTCATGAAAGTTAACTTATTGAATAACGGACCGGTAACAATTTTGCTTGAAAAAGAATTTGAAGATTAATATAGTTTTTCACCACTATATTCATTTTCTTCAGTATATATTCTAATTAATGTGTCTACAGTATCATCATACATCAACCTATAGCCAATAGCTCCTCCGGCATCTGATTTTACATTGTTTATTGATGTGTCGCTGTTTTCACCGCAGTTATTTATGATGTACCACATTCCATGGGGAGTGTAGATGAACAGTTCGCCTTCACCCATTTGAGCACCCTTTTTGAAGCTGTCTTCAGGGTCATATATTTTGGTGGAGTGGATGGCAAGTCTTGACAAGTCCTGTTTTGGATGGGTTCCGGTTTTTTTAAATAAGATATTTAACCAGTTATATGCATTGTCTTTAAGATTTACTTTAGCTATAGGATCTGCAAGTGCCTTTTTGATTTTATTTTGTCTTTTTTCAAGTGTGTTTTCAATTCCGAGAATCTCTTCAACTTTTGGCACATCCTCTTCAAGACATCTGTATCCTTCAGGTCTTCCGGTAACCTTAATAATGCCGTCAACAAAGTCCTTTCTTCTGAAATCCCTCATGTATGATTTAACTTTTTCAAATTCATCGTCAGGTATTCTTTTGTTCAATCCATAAAGGTAGCCATATTCATTCGCATCGTAACATTTTGTTTCCATTTTCAATTCTTTATCTTCCATTCAATCACCTTCTCGTTATTTGCTAGTTTTATAGTATATTCCAAATATCAGAACATTTTTTCTAGTGTTTTTGAATGTTAATATACTCATTTTATTTAATTCTAGTATTAAAATGGTAGGTTTTAATAATATTTAGACATTTAATCTAATTAAAAAAAGAATAAAAATAAATACTCAAATGAGAGTATTTTATTTTAGTTTAATTTTGTATAGTGTTGCGTGTTGTCCTGTACCGATTTCTTTTGCGGAGACGTCTTTTGGGAAGCTTATCTTGTTTGTGTAGAATTTCATTAGATAAACATCCTTGTCAGAATAGTTTTTCAAGTCATCCGGAATGATAAATGTGTGGTTGGTTACATTTTCTCCTAGATAAACCAGTTTATACGTCTTATTCCCCATTTTATATCCGTTAAACTGCTTATAAACTTTATCTAATTCTGTATGTGTACGGACATAATGGTTATCGGTATCATAGATGATTATGGTATTATTATTGTTGATTCCGGAGAAAAGTTTAGTTTCATCGATTAAAGTTTTATGCATGCTCTTAATTTCGTTTACTTCATGATAGACGTTGAATGCACCGACAACAGAAATTAATATGATAATCAGCAATAAATGGGTCTTGTTTAGTTTTAGTTGACCTATTTTAATACTGATTGCTAGCCATAATATTCCCACTGCATGTAATATGTATCTGTCATATAAAATTGGTTTATAAACGATGGATGCTAGGAAACCTAAAAATATTGTTCCGACAAATGCGGCGAATCCTATTAATAAGTATGCATCATTTTTGCTTTTTGTTTCTTTGAATTTATTATAAAGCATAATAAATAATGCAATTATTGCTAAAACACTAAATAATTGGATTAATTGATTTCCTGAAATTGTAAATCCGTAACTGAGATAGTATACTAAATTATTGAATGTAACTTTGGTTATAAAAAAGTTTCCCTGAACGTAATGCAGTTGATGGTATAGCGTTGGAATCCAAGGAATAAAAAGAACAACACAAAGAATCGCTGAAACAAATAATTTTTTAAGATTGCTTACAAGATTTTTCCTTTCTTCATAGAATAACATCCAGACAAGCAGCATTATATAGATTACTACAGTTGTTAGGATTGAAAAATAGTGGGTATATGCGGCCAATGTTACGAATATGGAAAATAAAACCCATGATTTATAGTCATTTTTCTCCAGGATGTCTTTTACAAACAGGAAAGCTATTATCATAAATAACATTGCCCATGTGTACATCCTTGCAGTCAGGTAGTAAGTAAAGAATTCAGAAAGTGAAATGAGAGCTAAAGAGAATATTCCTGCAGTCAACAATCCATATTCTTTTCTTATTTTGGTTAATGAAATTACCAGTATGATTAAATATGGAATCAATGCCGGAAATTCAAGCAGATGCATAACACTCATTTTCAAACCAATTGCATTAACCAACTGGGCAAACAGGTAATTAATGAAATAGTACAATGGCGGATGCACATCATTTGCAGTAACGCTTACCATATCTGCAAGATTTAAATTCAATAATCCTCTTGTATATCCTTCATCAACACTTAAAAAAGGATATTTGACGTATATATAAAAAAGGAGTATTAAAAATATAAAGCTGACAACCCATGGCAGCAGGCTTATATAATCAAATTTTTTATCATTATTTTTAAAGTCCATAAAAACACCTTTTTATTAGTTATAATCAATTTTAATTTATAGCATTTATTTTTAATAAATTTAACTTTTAAAACATTAATTGGC
>CADAOO010000035.1 GCA_902789505.1 uncultured Methanobrevibacter sp.
CTCAACATCAAACCTGTCAATAGCTTCGATTGTGGACTCTGACCTGTTCTCCTTTGAGGTGATGAAACTTATTTCATCAGACCGGATTAATTTTACGAGATTTTGAGAAACTTTTCCGAATCCTATGAGTCCTATAATCATATGATCACTTTATTTTTTAAAAAGAAGCATATCCTTTAAATCAACACCAATATCACGGGCAATAGTATCGCATTTTGCACACAATAAGAAGAAAATGTCCTTGTCTGATAAATCAATTTCAGTTAAACCCTCATAATTTCCCATACCCTTTGAAATTATGAATTTATGGGAATTGAATATCTCTCTGAATTCATCTGAAATTTCACTATCCACATAGCCCACAGTTCCGGCACCGATTTCCACTATTTCTCCAAGCTCATCAAGACCTGCTTCAACGGCATCCTTCATGCATGCATCATTCAATATAGGTTCTGATTTTACGGCAATTGTGATATCCACCCCATATTCCCTGATTTTATCCATCAGCAGTTTATCGAAAACGATTTCACCGGTATTGTCAACGAGATAGAGAACTTCATCATGTTTTTTAAGTGAGTTTTCAAATTCATCAATATCCTTAATGGCCAGTTCATCATTTAACGATTCACCGATTATGGCATCAATGTCATCATCTAAAGTAAATGCTCCAAAGTCAAGGATATTGCCGATAATAGCTATCTTTACATAAGTCTCCAGACTGTCATCCTCTTTTAAAATATTCTTAACATCCGGCAGATATTTCAATGCTATTTCGTTTCCCTGAACTTTTTCATTATAATACGGATCTTCACAGCCTGTTTTGCTTTTTATGATGTTGTGCATTATTGATCCTGTTTTATTGGAATTGGTATCCTTTGAGAAGTTATCCGATAGAAAATTGAAAATGTCATTCATTATTTCAATCTTAAGAATTTCATCATCACATGCCAAATCCATCGCTTCACGGGCCTGCCTTAAAAAACATGCCCCGCATTCATAACTGATTTTCAAAATTAACCCCCATAAATAATTTGGACCAACTGAATTTCATCACCGTCATCAATTACTGTGTCCTCGATTACCAATTCTCCATTCTGTTTGGACACAATAGTCTGTGCGGACAATTCCAATTCATCCAAAAGGTCTTTAATGGTATAATTTTCTTTAGGTATCTCTCTTTTATCGTTTAAATCTTTATATTTTAATGTAAATGACATTTAATCACATCCCAAACTCTTCTAAAAATGAACATGCCTTACATAACCTATTTGCAGAAGGCTCACCGCATTTTTCACACCTTCCATGAGCATAATCCTTCTTAAGTTCCTCTTTTAGAATTCCCTTAATCTTGTCATATCCCCTCAAGGTGGAATATTTTATTGTAGGGTGCTTTTCAGCAAGCTGATTTATGACTTCGGAAACCTCGCCTCTGAATGACTGCATTGCATAAGGGCAGCTGTCAAAGTGGACTTCAAGTTCCTTTGCAACGACATAAACACCAATTTCACGCTCGGGGATTTCTCGAAGAGGCTTGATTTTAACTGTGAATTCCTCTGCTTTGGATTCTGATTTTGCACCCAGTTTTGTTAAATTATCAGTATTTCCCTCAAGATAATTCATCATTATTGCCTGCACTTCATCATCCAAATTATGGCCTGTGGCTATTTTGGTTGCATTCATTTCACGGGCTACCTTATTGATGATTGTTCTTCTGAATACACCACAGTAAGTGCAGGAGCCCTTGTGATTTTCCTTTTGCATTATCTCATCAAGGGTTATTCCATATTCTTCCTTCAATTTGACAACCTTATGTTCAATGCCCAGTCTTTCGGCATGCCTTATGGCAATGTCCACACCATCCTGGCGATAATTGGCAATTCCTTCATCCACAGTTACTGCACATAAATCAATGACATTCATTTCACGAAAACTGTTCAGTATCTCCAATGTTGTGACACTGTCCTTTCCACCTGAAAGCGCTACCAAAACCTTATCTCCCTTGTCCAGCAGCTTTTCCTTTTTGACCGTTTTAATAACTTTCTTTTCTATTGATTCGATAAAGCAATCCTTGCACAACAGCTGTCCTGACTGCGCCCTTTTAATAATAACTTTCGGATTGCCACATTTACTGCATTTCATATTTATTACCTACATCTGCTCTACAAAATGAGCCAATTGATTTAGGGTGTTAACCTCAAACACCTGTGCTCCGGCTTCCTCATATAAAGAAACACAACTGTCCACGACATCCCATTTATTTCTGTCTTCCGGATTTAAAATAATTACCTTTTTGGAGTCCCTTACAATTTCTTCAAGCACTTCAACACTTGCAGGTATTTTATTAACTTTAGGACCCGCCCAATCCCTGCAGTCAGACAATATGATTACATAAGATTTATTGCTGATTTTAGCCATGTCCTGGAACTTTGTAAATGCGGAGTACATATCCGAAGTTCCATGAACCATCATATTTTTAACCCTTAAATCCTTAACTTTGATGAAGGAATCAATGAGATATTCCTCTTTTAAGGCATGGGTTGTTTCGATGACCTTATTGTCAAATTCAAAAGTTCTTGACTTTTTGAATGCTGTTTGAGCTGAAAACATCAGCATGAAAAACCAGCTGCTGATCCACTCACATGACCCGCTTATATCATTTAAAAACAAATGTTCATTCTTGTGAGGTCTTGGTTTTGCTTTGACCAGCTCCAGAGGAACACCACCATATTTTAAATTTGCCCTGATTGTCCGCCTCATGTCTATTTTGTTGGAATAAGTTTTAACTTTTCTTCTTGAACGCTTATTGGCTATTCTTTTACCCAACCTTTGACATATCTCAAGCATTCTCGGAT
The DNA here is from genome assembly GCA_902789505.1 of uncultured Methanobrevibacter sp. GTDB lineage: Archaea > Methanobacteriota > Methanobacteria > Methanobacteriales > Methanobacteriaceae > Methanocatella. The sequence continues at coordinate 2,853 of CADAOO010000035.1, forward strand.
CGAATCTGTTTAATTTTGTCAGGTCCTTATTCATCAGCTCCCCATCCCTTTCAAGCTGCTTGACTTCATCAAGAAGAGGCTGACCGGACAACATTTTCAATTTTTCATTGTTGATTTTTTCCTTGTTGACCTTTGCAAAACTGTTCTGCTGCTTTTTAATTATGTACTTGTTGGATTTCGGACCCTTACCCCTATATGCGGTTCCACGTTGGTCCTCTTTAGCAACTTCCTTTTCCACCTGCACTTTAAAGACTTCTTCAAATATCTTATTGAACTTCGGAATATCATATCTGTCCTTAACATAAACTGCCATCAAAGCCGTCTTCAGAAGCTGCCTGTCAGTTTCGCCGAATTCCATGTGAATTTTAACTGCTGATTGTGTGCTTCTGACACTTACAGGCATGCCGCTATCCCTAAGCTTGGCGGATAAAGTTGCGATTTTACTTATCATTTTATCTTTTATCTAAAATGTCCTTGATAACTCTCTTTTTATCGCTTTCATTTTTAATAGCTACGCCGATACTATCCTTCAAAGATTCGTCCATATTCTTAGTTCCCAAATTGGAAACGGACTTGACCCAGTCGACAGTTCCCCTTACAGATGGCTTTTTCATTAAATTTAAGTTACGTATATTATGGACCAGCTTAACGATGGTAGATACAACTTCCTCATCGGCTTCGGGAATCTTTGATTTGACAATTTCAATTTCCCTTTCAACTGTAGGGTAAGGAATATATAGGAACAGACATCGGTCCTTTGTTTCATCAAGCAGGGACCTTTGAGAATTTGAAGTCAGAATAACAATCAAATCATTGCAAAGCTGGAATGTTCCCAAATCATTGATTGTGATTTCCTGCTCACCCAATGCCTGAAGCAAAAAGCTTTCAACTTCCTCATCGGCCTTATCAATTTCATCAATCAGCAATACGGAATCCTTATCGTTTAAAAATGCATTGAGCAAAGGCCTTCTAATGAAAAATTCTTCATCAAAAATTTTGTCTTCCTTCATTGACTCATTTTTAGCCGCTTCCAGGTGCAGCAACTGTTTTTGATAATTCCATTCACCAACAATCTGTTCAAATGTGATGCCCTCATAACATTGAATTCTGAAGAAATCCCTTTCGAATGTCTTTGCAATAACCTTGGCCAGCTCGGTCTTTCCAACACCGGGAGGCCCTTCAATCAGCATTGGTTTGCCAAGCAACAGAGCCAAATACAGTGTTGTTGAAATCTCGTTATTAGACACGTATTCCTCAGACAGGAGAGATTTGTCTATATCTTTAATAGTAATATTTTCAACTTGCATGTGAAACCTTCATATAATTAAATTATAAATTTAAGTTTAACTGTAAATCATATAAACTTTGTGCAATTAATTTATAATATAAGAAGTGAATATTATAATATAACCTTAACTTTGGAGGTAACGTATGAAAAATGAAGATGCAATGATTATTGGTTTGACAATAATTGTTCTGATTGTCGGTGCAATTGCAATGATGGTTACAGGCATGATGGCAAATGTTAATACTGATACTCCAGTGGAGTCTTCAGCAACATATACAAACAATACCACTAATATAACCAAAAATACAACAAGTGATTCAACACAGCGTGATACCGGTGTGACTGCACCGAGTTCCAGCGCGCAAAGTAGCTCATCAAGTTCCAGTTCCGGCAGTTCATATTCCGGAAGTAGTTCAGGTTATGTGCCTAGTGATACCTCATCAGGAGGCAGAGATTCCAGCAGTTCATACTCCGGAAGAAGTGAATCAGGTGGTTCAAGCTCCGGTCAGGGAGGACAAGCCCCATCTGATTTAGTCACAATTAGCTTGGATTAAAAATTAATTTTTAAATTCGTCAGGATTTTTGAACAAATCAAAATCCTGAACATAATCTTTTCCAGTCAGCATTGCAATTTCTGCTTTTTGAAGTTCCGAACCCAAATAGGCTGCATGCTCCATCCGGCTGACAAGATTTTTTGTTATTATTTCTTCATATACCTCTTTTGCAGTGTTGCCTACAATTACCAAATCCGCCTTATTCTTCTTAAAATGAGTTGCAATAATTCTGCTTTCTTTTACTGTTGTACCATAGTCAACGCTGATTTTAAAGCTTCCTGCCTTATCTCTGACAAATTTTAACGGTTCGGATAATTGTGATTCAGGGACTCCATCCAATTCATTTGCTATGATGTCATTTCTTTTATGCTTATCTTTAAACACGACCATATTTATTCCCAAATCCTTTGGAATGGATTTTCTGTGTTTTGCAAGAAACATCATTTTAGATGCGGTAGCCAATTCATAAACACTGCCCCGTGTTTTTCCGCTTTCTTCGGGAGTGAATAGAATACTTACACCCAATTCCATACCGATTCCTGCAAGGAGAACATTAACACCTCCGGAATCCGCATCCATAAGTTCAGTCACATTTCCAACGCCGAAAAACATTGGTGCCTTATTGGTTTTATGGAATTCATGGCATGCTATGATTGATTCGACAATGCTTGAACTGTTTATAGGATCCAGTATCAAATCAGCCACATACCTCAATCCCTCAGTGTCCTTTATCAGCTGATGCATGGATTCCACCCTTTCGAGAGGAGTTTTTGGTGATACACCATGTGAAAAATTAGTTGGCAGCAATACTGCAGGAATATCTTTTTCCTTTAATATGTCCTGAACTTCCGCATTATTGCCCAAATCAAGACTTAAAACAAAATCGATTCCGTTTTCTGCAGCCACTCTGATTTCATCAGGGTTCAATGTGTCGATGCTTAAGGGTCTATCTCCAACTATCGGCCTTAAAGTTTCTATCAGTTCGGGGATTTTGTCTGAAAAATCCTCACCTGCAGCCATACCTATATCTATCATGTCCGCACCGGAATCAACAAAATACCGGCATTTATTAATCAATGCCTCTTTGGATAAAAATGGGGCGTTAGCTATTTCAGAGAGAACTCTCATTGGAAAATCTTCGCCCACAGGAAGGTTTCTAATCATAATATTGTTAGGTTTTTTGAGAAGCTTTTCAATGTTTTTCTTGTCATTTTCAAACTCTTCAATGAATTTAAATGCTTCCTGTCTTTTTTCCTCTTCAATCAATTTATCCGCAGGCTTGTCTTCCGATAATGTAATCTTTTCCAAAAGATTTAAAACCATCGCAAGGTCCGCACCATCTGTGGACCCCTTGAATGTTGGAATTCCCAATTCTTTAGTGATTTCCCTTGTTCCTTTTTTGATTAAGCCCGGAACCAGAATCATGTCAATTTCATCCAGCTGATTTGAAAAATTAACTTTAACTTCTTTAATGATTTGTCTTGGAGTTAAAAATGCTGCAACCTGAGTATTATCCGCAATATGGACAATGATATCATCTTTAGACTTTGAAACGACCTCTTTAATTAAAGGATATGCCAATTCACCAGTTATTATTAAAACTTTCATATTAACTCCTCAACAATTCTAATTATATATTTATAATATATTATTATATTAACCCTTTTAAAATTGATTATTTAATAATACTTGAATTTATTAAAAAAATTATAACAAATATTCAAAAATCCAATAAAGACTTTATAAGATTTATTAAATTAATAAACAAAAAACTAATAATTTATTTAAAATTAGCTAAACAAATTTGTTAAAACTGAAAATAATTACATAAAATTTATATATTTTAGAATTTATAATGATTATACATGATAAATATATGGAGGAAAAATTAATGATCGAAATTCGTTTTCATGGAAGAGGCGGACAAGGTGCTGTAACTGCTGCTGAAATTTTAGCAAAAGCAGCATTCAAAGACGGTAAATTCTCCCAGGCTTTTCCATTTTTTGGAGTTGAACGTAGAGGGGCTCCCGTAATGGCTTTCACAAGAATTGATGATAAGCCAATTGATTTAAGATATCAAGTATATAATCCGGACTACGTATTAGTTTTAGATGACGGATTATTAAATGTAGTAGATGTATTTTCAGGAATCAAAGACAATACTGAAGTAACTATCAACACCACTGAATTTAAAGGCAGCGGCGAACACGAAGTCTACAGTATTGATGCAACTGGAATTGCATTAGATATGTTAGGCCGTAACATTGTAAATACTATTATTTTAGGATATTTCGCTAAGAAAACCCAAGCTGTAACTATCGACTCACTCGTTGAAGTGATTAAAGAAACATTCCCTGGAAAAGTAGGAGAGCTAAATGTAGAAGCTACTAAAAAAGCTTATGAAATGGGATAAGGGTGATTAATATGGTAAGTATAGGATGTGTAATTAAAAACCCAGGTAATAGTAGAAACAACAAAACCGGAAGCTGGAGAACATTCAAACCAATTTTAGATAAGGAAAAATGTATTGATTGTGATAATTGTATTATTTTCTGTCCAGACGGTAGTGTAAACAAACAACATGACATTGATTATGATTACTGTAAAGGATGCGGAATTTGTGCAAACGAATGTCCTTCCGATGCAATCAAAATGGTAAAAGAATAAAGAGAGTGATTAAATGGTAAAAGAAGTAATGACCTCAAATAAAGCAGTCGCAGAAGCTGTCAGATTAGCTAAACCACAAGTTATTCCTGTTTATCCAATTACTCCACAAACTACAATTTCAGAATACTTGGCACAATATGTTGCTGATGAAAAAATTGATGCCAAATATGTTAAAGTAGAATCTGAACACAGTGCCATAAGTGCTGCTGTGGGAGCTAGTGGTGCTGGAGTAAGAGTATTTACAGCAACATCATCACAAGGATTAATGTTAATGCACGAAATTTTATTTGCAGCTGCAGGTATGAGAGTACCAATCGTATTGGCTGATGCAAACAGAGCAATTTCAGCACCATTAAACATTTGGAATGACCAACAAGACTCAATTGCACAAAGAGATGCAGGATGGTTACAGATTTATGTTGAAAATGCACAGGAAGCATTGGATACTACATTAATGGCTTATAAAGTTTCAGAAAATCCAAACGTATTATTGCCGTCAATGGTATGTTTAGACGGATTTATCTTAACCCACACAGTCGAACCGGTTGAAATTCCAGATCAAGAAAGTGTTGACAGGTTCTTACCTCCATATGTGCCAGAACATGCTTTCCTTGACCCTAAACAGCCAATGTCAATTGGTAACTTTGCTGATCCGGATTATTACACTGAAGCAAGACATGACATGGAAGTTGCAATGGCTAATTCCATTGAAGTAATCCAAAAAACCTGTGACGAATTTGCAGAAATCTTCGGAAGAAAATATGGTCTTGTTGAACCGTACAAAACCGAAGATGCTGAAATAATATTTGTCGCAATGGGATCACTTTGCAGTACAATTAGAGTAATTGTAGACCAACTGAGAGAAAAAGGTGAAAAAGTAGGTTTACTCAAAATTAGAGCTTACAGACCATTCCCTGTTGAAGCAATTGCTGAAGCGGTTAAAGACTGTGAAAAAATTGCGGTTATCGATAAAAACTTCACATTTGGAATTGGTGGAGCGCTTTATGCAGACATGAAAGTAAAAATTGACAAAGAAATCTATGGATTCGTTGCAGGTTTAGGTGGAAGAGACATCACCCCTGATGCAATCATAGAAGCATACGAAAAAACAAAAGTGCCTGAACAAGATGTCACTTGGATTGGACTTAAGGAGGAATAGATATGGTAGATATACCTGATAAAGATTTATTAGCACCGGGACACAGAGGCTGTGCCGGTTGTGGAGCATCCATTGCTGTTAAATTAGCTCTTAATGCTTTAGGCGAAAACACTGTAGCTATTTCTGCTACTGGTTGTCTTGAAGTTATGACTACACCATACCCAGAATCTTCATGGGAAGTTCCATTTATACACGTTGCTTTTGAAAACTCAGGAGCAGTAGCATCCGGTGTAGAAAGCGCATTGAGAATTCAAGGAAAAGATGACGTGAATGTAGTTGCTTTCGGTGGTGACGGTGGAACTGTAGATATCGGTTTACAATCATTATCCGGAGCTATGGAAAGAGGACACAACATGCTTTACATCTGTTACGACAACGAAGCATACATGAATACCGGTATCCAAAGAAGTGGAGCTACCCCATACGGTGCAAGTACCACAACTTCCCCAAAAGGATCCGCAAGCTTCGGAGAAGACAAACCTAAGAAAAACATGCCTATGATTATGGCAGCTCACGGAATACCTTATGTAGCTACTGCGTCAATAGCATATCCTGAAGATTATGTTAACAAAGTTAAAAAGGCTGCAGAAACCAAAGGTCCTGCATATATCCATTTACAACAACCATGTACAACAGGTTGGGGATATCCTTCCGAAAAAACTATTGAAATGGGTAGATTAGCTGTTGAAACCGGATCTTGGATACTCTACGAAATCGACCACGGTAACTTTGAAATCACTTACAGGCCAGAAGAAAGAAAACCTGTAAAAGAATACTTGGCACCACAAAAAAGATTCAAACACTTAAATGAAGAGCACATTGAAAAAATCCAAAAATATGTTGATGCAGAGTGTAAAGAACTAGGCTTATAGGAGGAAGACAATGGAAAGTATTGTTGTAAACAACAATTTATGTGACGGTTGCCTCAATTGTGAAAACATGTGTGCATCAGTCCATAAAAGTAATAGAATAAAAATAATAGAACATGATTCTTCCTTTTATGCTATTGTATGCCAACATTGTGAAAGCGCACCATGTATTAAAATCTGTCCAACAGAAGCAATAACCGATGAAGGCGTAGATACTGAAAAATGTATCGGCTGCGGATTATGTGTAATGGTCTGTCCATTCGGTGCAATGACTTTCCAAGCCAAAGTTGCTGAAAAATGTGACCTCTGTGCTGACAGAGAAGAAGGACCTGCATGTATTAAAGCATGTACCAAAAGAGCTATTACCGTTGCTGATCCTGAAAAAATCAGAGCTAAAAACCAGGAAAAATACCTGGCTAAAATGGCAGGATTATATGAACCGGATAGCAAGAAAGGCGGTTTCGTCCATGTGATTACAAGCCAAGCCAGAGCAAGGCTTGTTTTAGAAGATTAAAAAAATTATGTATGAATTAGGAAATTGTACCGAGTGTACAACCTGCGGAAGCTGTCAACAAACACCAAATGTTGACACTCCTATTTTATTTTGTATGAATTGCCAACCATCAGATGCACCATGTTTAATGGCCTGCAGTGAGAATGCCATTGAAGTTTTGGGCGGCGCAATAACAATCAATAGTGAAAAATGTACAAAATGCAGAGAATGTGTTGAAGCTTGTACATTTAATATTATCAAAATTTAAATAGATGCCCCAATAAATAATAATATATCAATCATTTACAGTTATGAAATGAATATGGGGCTGTTTTGATGAGAATTGAAAAGGAGTTTAGGATTTTAGAAGGTATTGATGAGATTCGAATTTTTGATGCTACTGAAAATGACTTTTATAAACCAACACCCCAGGAGTTCGATATCGAAGATATTCCTATTTCTGAGCTCATAAACAACATTCATGAAGAAGTGCATGCTTTAATCCCCCACAAAGATGGTCAGGATTTTATTATCCAAAATTTAAGCAGCCTTATTCTTAACAAATACAACTGGCCGCTGGAAAATGTGAAAGGCAGATTGCTAAGCAAGTTTTCACCATTATTTTTTGACTTGCTGCATGAAGATTTACTTGATGTCTATAAAACCCGCAATACCAAAAAGATAAGATTCGTTTATTATACCAAAAATAAATTAACAAAGCTGAGCAATGTAAAGATAGTTTTTGACATGGAAAGAATATTTGTAGTCAGCAACAATATTGACACCAGAATAAGCAAACGTGAGGATATAGACAACAGACCCCTTGATGAAGAAAAAACCGCCATGATGGAAAGTTTTTCTCAAACAGGCAGCTATTATAACATAAATGGAAAATATACCTGGTCCCAGGGAATATACAATATCCTTAACCGCGCCAAAGAGGAATCTGATGATTACTACAATATTGTTCTTGATTTAGTGATACCTGAGGACAAGCACATCGTTGATAAAATATTTGAAACCACAAACAAAGAAACTTCACAATGCGAAGAAATCATTCGCATTATGACTGAAGACAATGTTTTAAAAGTTATTGAAGTTAATATTTATTCTTATTTCGATGAAAGCGGAATCATCATTCGTCAAGGAATGATTAATGATATCACACAGCACCACCACGATGAAAACAGCAAACCCGTTGATTTTTTACTAGGCGGTTTTAAAAACAGCAGGAAAATAGCTTTATTGATTGAACCCTTGAATAAAAAGCAATATGAATTTTCAAAAGGTTTTTATTATCTGATTGAAAAGGATCATAAAGAATACATTCACTCTCCTGAAATTCTAGACAATATTGTTGAAAAAGACGTTGTTGAAAGAATTAAAAAACTGATTGACGGCGAATTGAGTGAAATTGATGAAACATTGACATATGAAGTTGATGGAAATCCAAACAACAAAAAGATTGTGCATCTGTCCATTGAAAGATTTGAATTTGAAAATGAGGTGCACAGCCTTGGATTTTTAACAAATCTTACTGAAGAAATGGAAAAACATAACGAACTGGTTGAATCCCATGAAATGCAATTGATTCTGCTTAAAGAAATCCACCACAGGGTAAAAAATAATCTGCAGATTATTACCAGTTTTTTAAATCTTGAAAAAAGAGCCTATAGAAATGAACCGGATTTGATTATCGAAAATATGCTAACACGTTTAAGTTCACTTTCACTGCTTCACGAAAACACTTTCGATACAAAAGATTTTAAAAGCATCAATTTAAAAGAATATATAATTAATCATGATATGAAAACAAAAAGGCAAATTGATGCCGAAATTGAGTTTGAAACATGCGTGGATGAAAATTTAAACATAACAATGGAAGTTATAACCCCATTACTTTTAATTATTGACGAATTGACAATGGATTCCATAAAATATTCATCCCCCAATAAAACAGCCCCAAACAAAATAACTAAAAAAATAACAAAATCAGATGACAATACCGCCAGTTTAGTATTCAAATACTGCAGATTGGAAAATGAAGATTCTCAAAACGCAACCCACACCATAAGATGTGAAATTATCAAAAGTTTAACAAAGCAGTTAAACGGAACCATCAGCCTAACTGAAGATGACCATGAAAACACATATAAATTAACCTTCCCAACCGACATGGAACACACCATTCATTAATCAAAATTTAAATATTTCAAAATCCAAAAATATGATTAATTAATTTTACAAGGGTTATATTTTGATTACTAAAGATGTTATTAGCGATGCTGTTTATGAACTATACAAAAAAGCAGTCATCGTTTTAGGAGAAGATGTAAAAAAATCACTTGAAGATGCTCTTAAAATAGAGGAACATGACCTTGCCAAGTTAAATATTGAAGCTATCTTAAAAAATATTGAACTTGCAGAAAAAAAAGGCATTCCGATGTGCCAGGATACAGGTCTGCCCGTGATTTTTGTTAAATTGGGTAATGTTGAAGTTGAAAATTTGCGCGAAGGTATTGAAGAGGGAATAAAAAAAGCTACAAAAGAGATTCCAATCAGGCCAAATATCGTGGATCCGATTACCCGTGAAAATACCAATGTCAATGTTGGAGATTACATTCCCCCAATTGATATTGAATTAATTGATGAAGATTACCTGGAAATAACAATTTTACCCAAAGGATTCGGTTCTGAAAACAATAATGCTTTAAAAATGGCACTTCCTGCCGAAGGAATAGACGGCATAAAGGAATTTGTAATTGAGTCAGTTCTAAAAGCGAAAGGAAAACCATGCCCCCCAACTGTAATCGGCGTTGGTATCGGAGGAACTTCCGATTTATGCCTGAAATTAGGTAAAAAAGCATTGCTTGGAAAAATTGGCGAAAGAAATCCCGACCCTGTACTTGCAAAATTGGAAGAAGAAATTCTGGAAGAAATTAATAAATCAGGAATCGGACCTATGGGACTGGGTGGAAAAACCACCGCTTTAGATGTTAAAATATTAAAAGCGCATACCCACACTGCAGGTCTTCCGGTCGGCGTCTGTGTACAATGCTGGGCGGACAGACATGCAACAACAAAAATATATGATAAATAGATTGGCAATGCCAATCCTTTTTTTAATTTAAAAATTATTGTCTGAAAGTACGAGGAGTGGTCGGCCTTGGAATATTGTCATGAAATTCAATAGCCACATCCATCATTTCAACAGAAATATCCCCTATTCTTTTGAATGCCTTGATAACCCTGAATAAATAAATAAAATAATTAGACCTCTCTTTTTCATCAAAGGAACTTTCAGCCATTTGAGTTGCAATATTGTTAATAGCTTTTGCCTGAAGAATATGAATTGAATCTTCTAATTCCCCCAAATCATATTTCAATTCAGTAGCACCCTCAATAAATGCTTTCATTGCTAAATTAATCATTTTATGGTCAGTTTTGTGCATTTTCTTTAATTTTTTAAGGACCTTCTCATCGATTTCATAAATATCATTGATTACAAATTTTGCAATATGACCGCAATAATCCCCAATCCTTTCCAAATCATAGGCTATTTCATTGTAAAGTATTGATTTTGAAAATTCGGAATGCTTATCCAGACTGACAATGGTTTCAACGGAAGTCCTGATTTTTTCAACCATGTTATTTGTAGCATAGTCCATTTCCAAGGCACGGCTCGCCTTATCTTCATCATACTCTAAAACAGAGTCAAATGATTCCTCAAGTTGAGAATGGACATGACCCGCCATATTGATTAACATGTCATTTAACAAAACATTACCTGAAGATTTTTTAGGGCTTTCATAACCGTCCAAGGATTCGGCAAGTTTTTCATATCCCTTCAGGTCTATCATATAAACCCTTTTAACAGTGCCGTCCTTAACAAGGGGCTGCAATAGCTGATTGACATATCTTCTGGTGATGCCAAATTTTTCAGCAATTTCATCCTGAGTGGATGGATTTTCATATAAAATAAAATCCAAAATATCCTTTAGAGTTTCATCCTTTTTACTCATAGAATCATCTTACTTTTTATAATCTTCCAACAAATCATTAGATTCAAATTGAATATTTCCTGAAGATTTATTGATTTTTGCCGGCATGATGTTTGAAGTTTACATTTGATTTTCTGCCTGAAGCCGCTGAGGATTTATGATTTTTAACACGAATTGTTTTTTTGTCGATATAGTCAAAATCCTCATGTCTTTTAGAATGATGCACCCTGGCAATTTCACTGTCGAAATTTCTATTTGAAGCATGTTTGGCATCAAGTTCTGACTTTTTGGTGGCTTCCAGTATTCTTACAATCACAAAAACCAATAAAATAAATGCGATAATTGCTATCGGAAGGTCGAACACCCTAAATATGCCGTCATAAATATTAGTCACAACATTTCCCAAATCGACAAAACCTCTTGCCAAAAACACCAAACCGACAAAAGCCAGGATAATACCATGCTCCTTTTTCACTGATAACTATTAAAGCAATACCTAAAATCCTGTACAGATTGTTGTTTGCAATACTCTGAAGAGATAAATAAACATTAAGAAATGTGGTTGGGAACAATCCTGATTCGGCCAATAAAGCGAAAATTAACAATAATTGAATTAAAGCAATGACTGCAATTGGGAAAATGTATGCAATATCCCATTCGAAATTGGTGCTGAAAGTTGCCTTGCCGACCGGTTCATCCAATGCCTCGGTAAGCATATTATAAAGAACGGATGAAATTACTGAACCTATGATGGTACCTGTAACACCCATAACAGAGGTTAATACCGCAACGAATGCAGAAATAAAACCCACCAATATAATTTTTTTATAATTCAAAATTTTCACCTTAAAATTTTATGTTATTTTCTTTAATAATTATATTCATTAAAGTATTTAAACTATCATTAAAAAGAAGAAATCAAAAAACAAATAGAAAGCCTTAGGGGGGATTCGAACCCCCGACTTCCACCTTACCAAGGTGGCGCTCTACCACCTGAGCCACTAAGGCACTGTCAAGAATTTTAAAATCTTAAAAATTATAGAAAAGTGCAAGGGAAGGGATTCGAACCCTCGAAGGCCTATGCCAGAGGATCTTAAGTCCTCCCCCTTTGGCCGCTCGGGCACCCTTGCATACAATATTGATATTGGATAACATAGTATATAAACCTTACCCATATTTCAAAGATTAAGAAGAAATCTATAATGAACTATTGATTAATAAAATATATAAACGTTAAGATATGTAAATATAAACTAATAATAATATTTTTTTAATTAACTGAAAATGGTGTAATAATTGCAAATCGATATGGAAGAATGTGGAGTTTGTGAAGATTGTATTGATGTGTGTATGGAAGAGGCCATCAGTAAAAAAGCTTTTACTGTCGTTATTGACAATACTAAATGCGATTCCTGCGGCGAATGCGTTGATGTTTGTCCTGTGGGCGCAATTTACGAAGAATGATAAAGGGTTTTCAGCATGAAAATAAAGTTTACAATCATCGATTATATCATTATAATCCTGGTAATCTGTGCTGTTGTTTTTGCATTCATACATATTACATCAGATGATTCATCAAAAATACAAAAAACCGCATTTGACACCTCAACAGTCAACAAGATATATGATACATATTCCAATTATTATAAAGACGGATATATTGTGAAAACTACCGTTAACGGTTACAATGCCACAAATGGTGAGGAAGTGACCCTGAACGGTACTGTGAAGTGGATTTCTACAACCGGTGGAAATAACGTTAAGATACTGTTTGATTCCAACAATGAGACATACTTAACCGGTTTATATCAGAATGTTCCCCGTGCAGATATCTACCTTGACAAAATATCTTTGGAAAATGACGGCAGCAAATATGATAATCTGGTTGAAATTACAGCAAAGTCAAAAAAGATTAAATCATTTGCAGATTTAACAAACAATTTATCCGGCAATTATGAAATCACTACAACAATCTCTGCCGATTCAATCGATACAGTAAAACTGCAAGAAATCAACAACGCAATAGATGAGCACGGAAAACGATCATCAGTTAAAACATCAGATATTGAAAACCAGATATACCTCGACAAATCAGATGAAACCAACATCAAGGATATCGACACCATTTTAGGAAATATAAATGGAATAACCGGTGAAATTACAATCAGAATCTACAACTGCAGCGACAGCCAGTTAAATCAGATTAAAGATAACTTCGAAGTCACAAATATTAGAAATTTTTAAGTTGGGTAATTTATGAGCATAATTTATTCTACTTTTGCTTCACTAATAAACAGGATAAGTGATGAATTCCACAAATCCTTTTTATTTACAGTCATTTTTTCAATTATAGATTTTATTGAAAATCAGTGGGTGAACAGCTATTTCAAGAAATTATATCCGAATGAGAATTTTTTAAGTTTCCTAAACAAAAACAATATTCTTAAAAACCATATTTTCAATCCTCTGATTGTCCTGTTTCTGTTCGCATTATTCCTGTTACTGTCACTTAATGCACCGTCAACCAGTTTGGCAATTACACTGCTCATAGGATTTCTGGCATTTTTTATAGGATCAGCAATACTCCCAAGACACATATTTAACAATAATCTTGAAAACATCGTTAAATTTGATAAAAAAGACATATATTCTCTTGGATTTTGCTTATTATTGATAAGCATTGTATTCTTCTTTGTAAGTATCGCCACCGTTGGAGGAATACCTATCCTAAAGCCTTCAATTAGATATCTGCTGAAACCCGCATTTACAATGCCTGTGTTTTTAATAATACCTGGAACCTGCCTGATTGCAAGCAGTTTTCTAAAAGATTTTCAGGACAATGAAATTACCCGTTCACAGGTAAGATTCAGATTCCTGCTTTTGCTGATTATAAACTGTGCAGTTCTATTGCTTTTAGGTTATAGAACACCATTGCTTGCGGCATTTCTTGTTTTAATCATCATGGGCTTTTATGGAAATATCGTTTCCCTCTGGGAGGTGGTAATCGGAGCCCTTCTCGGCGTTGGTGCAATTATCGGAATCGGCTATTTCCGCTCACTTGGAGAGTTCACCATCACATCCTCAACAAGTCCGATATATACATTGCAGTCAAGAGCTGATTTCACATTGCATGTTCTGAATCTGCTTGATTTCATCGGAGGCAACTTTGGAATAACACACGGGAAACTATTGGCCAGCACAATTCCCGGAAGCGATCTGGGACCAAGGATGATGGTTGGAAAACTCATAGCATGGAGAACGGAAGTGACTGTCACACCAACCCTTATCGGCCAGATGGTAACTGATTTCGGCAAGGTAGGGGTTGCAGTTGGAATGTGTTTTTTAGGATTCATTTTAGGCGTAGGCTTTAAATTAATGAGAATGACCAGAAATTATTTCTATATCGGAATTTACTCTTTGATTTTGACATATGCAATTTTAGGTATCGAAACCGGAATTTTGGATATTCAAGTATTGCTATACTTTGCAATAGCTATTTTTATTTATTTAATTTCAGCCATAAAATCAAAAAAAGTAACTAATTTTTAACATAAGTTATTACAAAAATACAAGAATAATACTAATTTGTATTACTTTAATAACCTTTATATAGTGTTTATCTTTTTAAATATTAATTGTCAATTACTATATAGAACACATTACACTTTAAATTGAAAAATAATATATAGAATTTGATATCTTTTAAAATAAAGATGAAAAAAACGAGATAAGTAATACATCATATATAAACGAATTATAAAAAAGTATTACTTATTGAAAACGGAGGAATAAAAATTGCATATACCTGATGGATTCATCCCAATTTCACAATGTCTAATATACTATGTAATTTTAATAGTAGCATTATACTTCTCTGTGAAATGGGCTAGATCAAACCTTGATGAAAAACGTATCCCTCTTTTAGCTGTGCTGGCCGCCGGTATTTTTGCAATCATGTCCATGAACATGCCCATTCCATTCGGTACAAGTGGACACATGGTTGGAGGAGCATTAGTGGCAATAGTATTCCTTGCACCCGAAGCTGCTGTTTTAGTATTTACAGTCGTACTATTGATACAGGCATTAATCTTCGGAGACGGAGGAATAACTGCACTTGGAGCAAATGTATTGAACATGGCTATAATCGGAGGGTCTGTAGGATTATACACCTTTAAAGCATTACAAGGAGCTATTGGAAAATACGCCGCAGCAGGAGTTGGAGCATGGTTAGCTACCGTACTTGCGGCACTTGCATGTGCTCTCGAAATGGCAATCGCCGGAACTTTCCCAATAAATGTAGGTGTTCCTTCAATGGTATTATACCACTTCTTTATTGGAATAATCGAAGCCGTACTAACTGTCATTGTGCTTGTGGCATTAGACAAATTCAGACCAGACTTGCTGGCATGGAACAAAACTGAAGGAGATGCATAATATGGAACAAAAAGATAAATATCTTATTGCCGTTGCAGTAGTAATTTGTATTATAATCTGTTGTCTTTCACCATATATTGCATCCGGTGACCCGGACGGTCTTGAAAAATCAGCGGAAGACGCAGGACTTAAAGAAGACTACTCTGTTGAAGAAATTAAGGGAATTCCAGAATCGACTTTCCCGGACTATGCATTTGCAAATGATCCTGAAAACCAGCCGTTACAAATTGTAGCCCTTCTAATAGGTGTGATAATAACCTTGGTTGTAGGATACGGAGTTGCGGCAGTTGTTAGACGTAGAAATTAAATTTTTAATTTCTACCACTTTTTTTTAAAATTAATTGAAAATAATTAAAATAAACATAAGCAAATAATAATATAATATGAATTTTTAATATTATTGTAGGAATATTTATGGCAGACATAACACAAATAATGAGATTTGATGATTTAGCATCACAGGAAAGTCCGATACATAATCTGGAAGGTCGGATAAAATTAATATCAACAATTTTTATAATCGTCGTTTGTGTTGTCTCAAAAGAGCTTTTCATACCTATAATGCTGGAGATATTATTATTAATCATATTAAAAATAGCTAAATTATCATATATTGACTCATTTAAACGATTATTAATGTTGCTTCCATTCGGAGGGGCAATAATCATATTTCAACCATTCATCCAACCTGGAAATATAATCTGGAGTTATTCCTGGTTGCACATTACTGATTTCGGACTGAATTGGGCAGTTCTCTTATCTGTCCGATTAATAGTGTCTCTGACTGCAATCATCATCTACTCATCAACAACACCGCTTCAGGAAATGGCCAGTTCATTTAGAAAACTGAAGATGCCCCGTGACCTGGCAATGATTTTATCAATCATGGTGAGATTTCTATTCTTATTTGTTGATGAGCTTGCGGCAATACGCAAAAGTCAAAAATCAAGAAACTTCAACATTCATGGAGACAATACTCCATACAAATGGAGAGTCAAGCAGGTCGGTTACACAATAGGAATGATGTTTTTAAAGGCATACGAACAGGGGGAAAGGGTCCACAAAAGTATGGTAAGCCGTGGATTTTCAGATACCTCAGAAATGTTCAACGAGAAAAAATCGCCTGAAAAAAGTGATTATATATTCCTAATTTCAATCATAGTTATCGTTATCATACTGGAAATCATAATCTTCAAATATTCCGGACAATTAGGTTACTTCGGTCAAAACTTTTCAATAAATTAAAGGTGTAAATATGGCAGATATTCATTTAGAGACAAAAAACTTATCGTTCACATATCATGACGGAACAGAGGCTTTGAAAAATGTAAATATCCAAATCAAAAAAGGAGAAAAGATAGCGATAATGGGGCCGAACGGTGCCGGAAAATCAACTTTATTTTCACATTTCAACGGTTTGACCGAGCCTACATCAGGACATGTTGAAGTCGAAGGTGAAAAAATCATTTTTGAGCGGGAGGAACTGCTCAAAGTAAGGCAGAAAGTGGGAATAGTATTCCAGGATCCAAATGACCAGCTGTTTGCACCAACCGTTAAGGAAGACGTTGCCTTCGGACCCATGAATCTGGGCCTTGAATATGAGGAAGTGGAAAAAAGAATCAAAGAGTCATTGGAAATGGTCGGAATGAGTGGTTTTGAAGACAAGACCCCTCACCACTTAAGTGGAGGTCAGCAAAAAAGAGTGGCCATTGCAGGAATTGTAGCTATGAGACCCGACATAATGATACTTGACGAACCGACTGCAGGCCTTGACCCTGAGGGTGTGGATAAAGTATTGGACATTCTAGATAACCTCAACAAAGAGGGAATGAGCATTGTTATCTCATCACACGACATTGAAATGGTGAATCAATTTGCAGACAAGATATTCGTTTTATACGATGGGGAAATAATTGCCGAAGGGGACAAAAATCAGATATTTTCAGACAAGGAACTGCTGAAAAAAGCCCACTTGAAAGCGCCGATAACAACTGAAATATTGTATAACCTAAAAGAAAAAGGATTGGATGTCGATACCGGCAAAATAACTATAGATGAAGTTACTGATGAAATCTTGAAATTGATAAAAAATAATTGAAGAATTCGATATTAAAAGAAAAAGTAAAAAAAATAATTAAAAGAAACTTTTCCTATTTTTAATTTTATCCTTGAGTTTTACTATAAACTCAAACTCATCATCCAGTTCCGGAGAATTTGCAAAACCGCAATTGGGGCAATGAAAACTATTGCAGCCATGTTTTCCACAACTGGAACAACCCCTATTTTCCAATTTGCTTTCATCAAATTCGAAACCGCACATTCTGCATTTCATGATATAACACCGTTAAAAATAATCCATTAAAAAAAAATAATGAAAAATTGAAGTTATTTCACTTCAATGTTTTCAGCTTCTTCTTTACGAAGACAAACATCATAACCTTTTACAGACATTTCGATAGGATCACCTAAAGTTGCAACTTTTTTAACAGTAATTTTTGCTCCTTTAACAAAACCCATTCCCAATAAATGTCTTCTCAAGTCAACATCACCAGTTTCATGATATTTGACTAAAGTTACGGTTTCACCCGGTTTTGTGTCTTTTAATGTTTTCATGATAAACACCTTAATCAATAAAAATTTTTAGGTATGCTAAAAATTCGTTAATCTATATTTTGTTTTAACAGGTATATAAATTTTTAGTCATAGCTAAAAAAATTTAAAAAAGTGAATATTAGAAACTTCTAATTTCACTTATCCGAATCCTGCTAAACCTCCAATTTGGAAAATCAGGAATGAAACAACGTAAGCAGTCACAAGAGTAATGACACACATGGTCAAAGGCCATTTGTAACTGTTGGTTTCCTGTTTGATTGCACCGATAGCTGCAAAACATGGAGTGTACAGCAATGTAAATGCCATGAATGCATATGCGGACAATGGAGTGAATGTATCATGTACCAAATTTGTGATTCCCTCTTCATCATCCTCTTCCATACCTGCCAAAGTACCGAATGTTGCAACCACAACCTCTTTAGCAGCCAAACCTGCAATGATTGCTACAGCAGCCTGCCATGTTCCGAATCCTAACGGAGCAAATATTGGAGCGATTGCAGTACCGATTATTCCTAAAAGACTCATTTGAGGTTCTGATCCTCCCCATGGGAAGATGTTTTGTAAAATCCACAATACGATTGAACAGGCCAGAATGAGAGTACCTGCTTTTTTCAGGAATCCTTTTACTTTTTCCCAGGTGTGCAACAATACACCTTTTAGAGAAGGCACCTTATAGGTTGGCAATTCCATAACAAATGGAGTTGACAATCCTTTAAACATGGTTCTTTTAAGGATAGCTGCAACGATAAGAGCCACAACAATACCCAATACATAGATTGAAAGCATAATGATTGCTCGATGTTGAGTGAAGAATGCGGCTATGAAAATACCGTAAATCGGCAATCTTGCTGTACATGACATGAACGGTACAAGCATCATGGCAAGCATACGGTCACCTTCGTTTTCCATGGTTCTTGTTGCCATAATAGCTGGCACACCACAACCGAATCCTAAAATCATTGGGATGAATGCCTTACCGTGAAGCCCGACAATCTTGTGCATTACAATATCCAAAGTAAATGCAGCCCTTGCCAAGTAACCGCAGTCTTCCAATATGCTTAAGAACAAAAACATCAGAATAATAATCGGCAAGAAGGTGAGAACACCACCAACTCCTCCAATGATACCGTCACATACAAATGATGCAAGCAAACCATCACCAAGGTAAGAAGCAACAAACTCGGCCAAAAGACCAAAGGCCTGATCAATCATCCCCTGGAAAGGAGCACCAATTGTAAATGTCAATTGGAACATGACAAACATAATTATAAGAAATATGAATGGAGCCAAAAGTCTGTTTGTAACAATTTTATCTATTTTATCAGTAGTAGTTTCCTTTTCAACTTCAGGTCTTTTAACGGCTTCAGCCATCAAACCTCCAATGAAAGCATATCTTGCATTTGCAATAACTTCCTCTGCACCCTCATTGAATATTGTATGAAGGTGGCCTGAAACCTTATCAACTTCAGCCATAATAGAAGATCCCTGAGAGGATTTTTGAACTTTTTCGATTACAATTGAATCTTTTTCCAATAATTTTATTGCAGTCCATCCTGAAGGAACATCCAACAGGTTTTTATCTTTTTCTATCAGAGCCTGAATATCGGCCAAATGTTCTTTTAATTCATTGCCGTAGGATAATTTGGCACTGCTGTCTACCGGATTTTTGGAAGCCTTTTCGGTAGCAGCCAACAATTCTTCAAAGCAGTCACCTGTTTTAGCATTTACTTCAATTACTGGAAATCCCAATAATTCGCTCATCAAATCTATATCAATTATATGATCCCGCTTCTTAGCAAAATCATTCATGTTAAGTGCCATTACCAAGTTGGCACCCAGTTCCATCATTTGAACTGTTAAATATAAATTCCGTTCAAGATTAGCAGCATCAACCACATTGACAATCACATCAGAGTCATCATCCACAATGAAATCCCTTGAAACGATTTCTTCCATAGAATGAGCACTCAATGCGTAATTACCAGGCAAATCGATAACATCATATTCATAGCTGCCATGATTGAAATGACCTTCTGCTCTTTCAACAGTTTTACCAGGCCAGTTTCCCACATGTTGGCGCATACCAGTTAATCGATTAAAAACTGTAGTTTTCCCCACATTCGGGTTTCCTGCTAACCCTACAATTAATTTTGTCATTAACCATTCTCCCGTTTTTATTTTAAAATTTAAATAACATTTCTCTAAAAAATGCTATTTATACACTAAAAAAATTATTTTAGTTTAAGTCAAATCCCCAAAAAATTAGGTTAACCTAAACATAATAATAATTTATTTTTATTCTATATAAATATTTAGGCACACCAAATAATTAAAAATTTAGGCATACCTAAAAATTTAGAAACATTTATATACTATGACGGCCAACCATTAAAACAAGTGATGAAATTTAGGCATGCCTAAAACATTGCTTTAAACAAAACATATTATTAGTCAAAAATAATACAATCTCCAAAATATTAAATATTAAATTAGCTTTCTCAATTTTTCTAATTTAATATTGCGGGAAATATTCTGCCATATTTCCAAAAAAAAAACACGATTGGTGTTTAAACCTCCTCCATATAATTTAAACACCAATTACCTCTTTTTCTAAGGACCTTCACCGTCATAAGTGCGAGGGTCATCGTAAAGATCTTCATCCCAATAATTATATTCCAGATAGTCATCCATTTTTTGATTCACACCCCAATTATGATTATCATAATATGTATAAGGGTCAAACGAACTTTTACTATATGAAACGACTACACTTTTGCTTGCTTCAGCAGAGTTATACTTTGAATCCCCATCAAATTTTACCTTTACATAATATTTTCCGGGATCGCATTTGATTGCATGAAGCTTGCTGTATGAAAGGTATTTCCACTTGTAATTGCCGTTTTGGTCTGTGATGTTATAGTGGATTTTGCCTGTACTTTTAATGACATGACCTTGGCTATCTACAAGTTTGATTAGAATGAATGCCCCTTCAGATTCTATTTTTATATCCGCATTCTTCTTTGCAGAAACCGGACTGGACAGCAACAGGAATGCAGATACGACTACCAGAAAGATGATGATTTTTTTGTTCATAATATTAATGTGTACATATTGTTATTAATAGTTTTGATTAATTGTTGTTTAAAGCAACACTTAAATTAGATTATCCACAAACATTTAACCAGGTGATTTGATGATAGAATATGAAGATATAATGAAAGATTCCCCATA
Source organism: uncultured Methanobrevibacter sp. (assembly GCA_902789505.1). Taxonomy (GTDB): domain Archaea; phylum Methanobacteriota; class Methanobacteria; order Methanobacteriales; family Methanobacteriaceae; genus Methanocatella. The sequence continues at coordinate 24,162 of CADAOO010000035.1, forward strand.
TCTAATCTGCTATTTAATTTCATTAACAAAAACACATGATTTTTACATAAACAAACACATAAAAAACGAAACAGAAATATTGCCAAGCCAATATTATATGCTGATGTTTCTATACCATGAAATGGGAACCAACCAATCAGATATAGCGAAAGCCTGTTTAATGAATAGAAGCGGCGTTTCAAGGGCATTCAAAGAATTTGAAGAAAAGGGACTGATTACAAGAGAAATCGATGAAAACAACAAAAGAGCATATAAAATAAAATTAACAGAAAAGGGAATTGAAACTGCCCAGTTTTTGGAAAATAAAGAAAAGGAATGGGATGACATGATTTATGAAGAATTCAACATGTCAAAAGAGGAGTTATTTGAAATACTATCCAAAATATCCTTAAAATCATTGGAATTCAATCGAAATAACTTCTAATCATAACCGTCGGATTCAAGATACTCATCAATGTCATCATAGTCACCATAATCATAGTAATCATAGAACCAATCCGGATCAGTGCGGACAATAGAGTAAGGGGAAGTATCAACACCACCATAATGGCCATGACCTCCACTGTAACCGTAACCATAACCCCCATTTACAGCAACCGGAGAATAGGTTTGAGCAAACTCAGACTTATCCAAACCAAGAATATTGTATAACAGAGCATATTCCGAATAGTTTATCTCATCGGAAACAATGATGATTCCATAAGCCGCATCAGTTTTTGGATTGTACTCCATGAAGCAGGTTCCGTTGATTCCCTCGACATAATCAGAGATATATGAAGTTACATTATCCTCCAGTACACTATATCTATCCGGAGATGTTTTCCAGACTATCATATATCCTTTTTTACCTTGAGTATCAACAAAAGAAATGTTTTTTGCATCACACCATGAAAGATTTGTGATTAGCTTAGTGTCAAAGTAACCTTCAGGAATATCCTTTTCACTTACCTTGGCGCAGTTGTCCAAGGTTGCAATCAGAATCCCATCACTTCCAATATCCTTCACGATTTTATCACCGTAGTTTGCTTGAGACGGTGGAAAAATCAAATTTGAAACAGAACCAACAACAAATCCAAATATTCCCACCAAAATGACGATGAGAATCAAAAAAATTACAATCTCCTTGAATTTGGCCATATTATCATATAACAACTTATACACATTTATAATTATTGCTGCAAAGCAATTACTTAAAATAAAGCTAATTCTTTTAAAGAGAGAATAATATTACATTATAACTTCAACAAAGTTTAAATTGAAGGTTAAGTAATTAATAACTATGATAGAACTAGTTATTGCTTGTTTTATAGGTATATTAATCGGAACGACTACAGGAATTATACCCGGAATACATGTCAACACGGCAGGGGCAATACTGTTTGCATCTTCCAGTTTTTTGTTGACATTCCTATCACCGGAGTTTCTTTGTGTCCTGATGGTTGCGATGTCAATAGCCCATGCCCTGATTGAATTCATCCCGTCAATGCTTTTGGGAGTTCCTCAGGAAGGAACCGCAACGTCAATACTTCCTGGACACAGGATGGTTCTGCAGGGAAGGTCCAAAGAAGTCATAAGAATAGTGTCAGTCGGAGGATTTGGAGCAATCATAGTGACAATACTGATGATGCCCATCTTTGCGGTTGCACTTCCGATAATGCATGACCTGACAAAGCCCTTTACATGGATTATACTGCTTGCCGCATCCATTTATCTGACTTACAGAATGACAAATTCCATGAGGGATTTTTTATGGTCACTTCTTCTTTTCATCCTTTCGGGAATTTTGGGCTGGATTATCTTTCAAACACCAATTTCATCGGGAGTGTCCCTGATGTGCACATTTTCTGGCCTTTTTGGTATAAGCACAATATTATTCAGCCTGAATGACTCATCAACAATACCCCATCAGAACAAATTTTATGAGCTTAATCTGGATTTGGTAAAATATAAAAGCATTTTTGCAGGAGGAATAACAGGTGCCATCCTGGGTTTTCTTCCAGGATTCGGACCTGCCCAGGGAACCGTGATAGCACAGGCCGCAAGCGGCACAAATGACAATGATGATGACGATACTGTCAACTTTTTACTTGCAACTTCAGGGCTGAACGTTTCAGACTGCCTTTTCTCATTGATTGCAATTTACATCATCGGAAATCCCCGAAGCGGAATAGCCGTTTACATGTCATATCTCATTTCACAAATGAGCCTGAATCATCTGGCAATATTCATTTTTGCATCACTGACAGCAGTGGCCGTTTCATTGGTATTGTCTTTAAAATTAGGAGATTCATTCTCCCGGCTGATGGGAGGCGTTGATTACAAGAAACTATCTATAGGAGTTATTTTACTCCAGATACTGATATTATATATTTTTATCTTTTACTATCATGCGCCCGTTTTCTATATGACTCTGGCTTTGATTACTTCAACAGGCCTTGGAATGCTTCCCCATTACATTGGAGTTGGAAAATCCCATCTGATGGGAATACTGATTATTCCTGCCATTGTCATTTATATGCAGATGTTCATGTAGGTTAAATTATGAAAAAAACATTATTAGAGGAATATGAAGAATTTTTGTG
>CADAOO010000036.1 GCA_902789505.1 uncultured Methanobrevibacter sp.
ATCAACGGATGTTTTAGGTGTTGCTCCAGCAATAACATTATCAACTAACTCTCCCAATTTGTATTTTTTAAAATCATTATGTTCGAAATCAAATCGTAAATTATATTTGAATGTTACAATTTCAACACATTGGAAAATATAAACTATTTTATATGAAAACTAAAGTAATTAATTTAATAAAAAATAAAATGAAACATTTTTTAGATGAAAATCAGGCTGTTGAATTAGAAAATATTTTAATATCGGTTTTAAATGATTTTAATATTGTCAAAAAAGTTCATAACTTATCAATTTTGGAATCTAATGAAAATCAAGATTTACTAGACAATTTTCTTTCTGCTAAGCGAGTTGAAGGTTGTTCTGAACGTACAATTAATTATTATAGAACAACTATTTTTAAAATGCTTGATGAAGTTGGACTTAAAATTGAAGATATTGATACTGATAATTTGAGGAAATATCTCGCTGATTATAAGGATAATAATAATGCTTCCAAGACTACTATTGATAATGTGAGGAGAGTATTGTCCAGTTTTTTCAGCTGGCTTGAAGATGAGGATTATATCTTAAAAAATCCGGTTAGAAGAATTCGTAAAATTAAAACCAAGAAAGCTGTTAAAGAAGTTATAAGTGATGAGAATTTTGAAATTTTAAGAGATTCCTGTACTAACATAAGAGATCTTGCAATGATTGAACTTTTAGCTTCAACAGGTATACGTGTAGGTGAACTTGTAAACTTAAACATTGGTGATGTTTTATTCAATGAAAGAGAATGTGTGGTATTGGGTAAAGGTGATTCGGAACGCATTGTTTACTTTGATGCAAAAACAAAAATTCATCTGCTAAAATATCTGAAGTCAAGAAGTGATGATAATCCTGCTCTATTCGTATCTTTTAAAAAACCTTATAATCGATTGAGTATTAATGGTGTGGAACGCAGAATTCGAGAATTGGGCCATGAAGCAAATATTAAAAAAATACATCCTCATAAATTCAGAAGAACAATGGCAACCAATGCAATTGACAAGGGAATGCCGATAGAACAAGTTCAAAGACTTTTAGGTCATGTCCAGATAGATACTACAATGCAGTATGCCATGGTCAATCAAAGCAATGTTAAAATCGCTCATAGGAAATATATTGGATAATATTTTTAATATAATTAAACATATGTTATAATAATTATTTGATGATGTGGTAATGATGGCAGAAATAACAAAATGTTTAAACGAATGGAATGCAACCATTGAAGCATTAGGTCAAGGAAAACAAACAATATTAATTAGAAAATATGGTACAACACTAAAAGAATTTTTACTTTATCCTACTTCTAGCTATGCTAATAAAGATGATGTTTTAGATTCATTTCAGGATAAGGAATTTGTTCAAAATAATCTTTTACCTGCTGGTGAAAATAGAACTTACGAAGTAAAATATTATGCAACAGTTGAAGAGGTCATAGATAAATCTTCATCAAGAATTGGTGCATTTAATAAGTTCCATATTTGGACTCGTGATCATGTTAAAGATTATCTTGGAAGAAAAAAAGCTAAAATATGGATTTTAAGAGTTTATGAACTGGATGAACCTCAAATGCTTAAACGTTCGAATGGAATGTTATATGCTAATGTGGATAAACCTGTCAAACTTGAAGGTAAATCAGTTTTATCTGATTCAGAGTTCAATAAGATAAAAGAAGAAATTTTGAATATTAAATAGTCGTATTATAAAATATTGTTTTATTTAATATTTTTAACTATTTCTTCCCCTTTATCGGTTAGTTTGTATAATTTACCTATTCTAACTTTAGGATTAACACATTCAACTAACTCAAGTGATTTTAATTCTTTAAGGGTCTTAGATATGTGGTTTGGATTGATATTTGTGTCTTTTGCGATTTGGGAAGGCATTTTCATTTCGTGGGCAAGGGATTTCATTGCTTTTATTCTATATGATGATGCTATAACATGACCATATTTTTCCCACATCTCTTTTGAAAAGTCCATTTTTTCACTCCATGTTAATATCTTTCTCATGATGATTTAGATAGTTTTGGTTATGCTTTTATTAAGATTCAAAAAGTTATAATATGGGTGAGAGTGTGGAAATTTATTAATAAAAGAGTTATAACTAAATATAACTAAATTAATAACCTTAAATATGAATGATGAAGAGCGTTTCCAACAAATAAAAGAAAAAGAAATTAAACGATTAACAACTCCATTAACCCAACCCGGCGCTCTTGGTAAACTTGTATTTCAAGCACCACGTGATTGTGAAGGAAATCCTGTTCAACCGACATTTGGTATGGGTGGTAAAAAGTTTATTCTTGAGCCCAAGCCAGGAATTCTTTCTGATTATGAAATATTGATGTATGCTCCAGAATCAAAAGAAGCTTCTAAAATTAGATTAAAAAGGGGGGAGGGTGATAAATCGGATAAATCTAGAATTCATAGTAACATGTATCTCATTGGAGTGTTGATTGTAGTATTTTTATTTAATTTAGGTTTAATTGCTTTAATATCTAATAATTTAAATATAAGAATTTTATTTTTCTTAATTTTATTTATAAGTGTTGGATTTTATATTTACATAATGTATATTAAAGATTATACTGAATCCAGATTTAAACAAGATTTAAAAGTAGAAAAACCTGTCGAAGATCAAAAAACATCAAATAATGATGATTTATTATCATTATTTGAAAGTAAAGAAAAAATTGCAAGAGAAATGATAGAAAAAAAATTTCCCGCACCTCAAATGACTAATACTAAATTTAATGCTGTTTTAAATAACTGTAAAGAAGTTGTTGAATCTCAAGTGGAAATTTTAAATACTCTGATTCCTACTGAAAAAACCAAATATGAAATTGATTATAGAAAAAAATTAATAAAACAGATCATAGGCAAAATAGATGATTTAACCAATGAATTAATATTATCTGAAGAAAGTAATCTTGAAGATGTTGTTGAAGATATGGACGAATTAATTGATTCTGTTAAAGATTATTAATGAAATTTCGATCATATTAAACATGTTTCTAAAGAATGGGCATGAAATATAAAAGAAAAAACATTATAATAATTAATGTAAATAATGTATTATTTTTCAGATAAAGTTATTGAATTTATGCATAGTGAATTATCACATAATGTTTTGTTAACAATTTAGTTTTTCTTTAAATCAAAAAAATGTATCCTCACCAATTTTTTGAGCTAATAAAATGTAAATCAACTACTGATTAATATGATGGGCATATCAGTATAAGATATATTCGGCGGGAATTGCTCTAAAAATAAGAAAATAGCAGGTTGTTTTAATGAACTGCATAAATTGACTTAAATAAGTTTAACAACAACTAACTCACATATTATATATTAATTATTAATGATAATGATGGGGGTTAAAAACATGGAAACTAAATATTTAATCATAATAGCATGCCTTGCTATAGCAGTATGTGTATTGGCAGGGGCTCTTTTTGGAACAATGACAAAATCAGTAGGGTATGAGCGAATTGAACTTACTTCAAACGGAACAACAATAGAAATTCCAACTGAAAAAGCAAATTATGATGGTGAAGTGAATGGAACTGGTGCTCGTTTGTGGTCTTTCAAACAAGGAAGTTTGATGTCATATAACAGCCAGGAGGCAACAAATAATAAGGGATTATATGGATTAGGTGGAGCTATCGGCATGAAATCCATTCAGGATATTGTTTTAACTCATTTTGAAAAACGGGAAGAAATAGATGGATTTACTGTTTACAAACTCAATGGTGAACAACTGGGCATTAATAATAGGAGTACATTGTATTGCATCATCATGGGTAATGATACAACCCATGACAATATCATTATAACGGTTGATGATAAGGATATTGCTTTACATATGGCCAAATCAGTACAATATAAATCTTCAAATTCAAATGCAAGTTCAAATAGTGCTGCTGTTACAAATTCAAATAATAATAATTCCAAATCAGGTTTGATACCTGTTGCTTATGATGACGGTTCTGTTGAATATTTCCATGTGGGAGATATTGTTTCACGTCCTAACGGGTATTTTCGTGTTAATTCGGATGGTAGTTTGACTAAAGTTGCTAATGATCCTACTTCTTATGAGGGCAGCAGTGAATATAATTCACAAAGCAGTGTTGAAAGTTCATCAGACTCTTCATCAGGTAGTATCGTAGATGGTGGTCAGAGTGATGGTGCATATTATTTTGATGTAGGAACATCTATAGGTTAATTTACTATCTTTTTAATTTTAATGTATATATTCAAAAAATAATGCCATTTAAAGGGGGTAAAGTATGGACAAGAAGATTATTGCGGCAATAATAATATTAATAGCAGTTATTGTTGTCATTGCGGGAATGATTTTAGTGAATTTTAATAAAAAGAATATAGAATATGAAACATTGAATTTATCAGATACTTGCTCTTTAAGTGTACCTGTCTGCAATAATAGTACATTTAAAGAAAATGACGGTTTTAAAACTTATAATGGTACTAATATTACAATATTGTTCTATAACAAAAATGATTTTGGAGCTTGGGAAAATCTCGGAGCAGATATAGGGATTCAGGGAGGTCTGAATCAAAATTTCAAGTATAATCACACTCACCAGGGTAAAAATATTTTAATTCATCCTGAAGAAAATAAAACTATCTTTGGTTGTTTAATCACTAATAATACGACTGGAGATGTTGTTTTTGTTGTAAGTCAAAATGAGGAGATACTGTATCATGCCATAGACAGTATAAATTTCACGGCAGGAAATAATACCAACATCACTAAAAATACAACTGATGTAAAAACCAGTGGAAGCGCTGTCAAAACAAATTCCACTTCTTCTAAAAGCACTAATGAAAAGAAAATTGATGAAGGCGCATATGCTGAAGGATACATTGCAGAAAATGATCAGGACTTTGATTATGACGGTGATGGTGTTGGGGACGGATCAGCCTATCACAGCCATGAATATTATGTTGAAAGGGGACAGACTGAACCAATTCGTTTGGGTGGCGGTTGATGAATAACTAAAAATTTCATATATAAACTATATAACGCAGACCGCCAAATATTTAACCAAAGGAGCCAAGTTATGAAAACTTTAAATGTCGTTGCAGCCATTATAAAAAAGGAAAACAAAATCCTGGCAACCAAAAGGGGCTACGGTGAGTTCATAAACATGTGGGAATTCCCCGGAGGAAAAATAGAAAACAACGAAACCAAAGAGGAAGCTCTCATAAGAGAAATCAAAGAAGAATTGGACTGCACAATCAAACCCACAAAATTCGCTTTAAACCTAGAATACCAGTACCCTACATTTTATCTCAAAATGGACTGCTTTGAGGCAATAATCACAGAAGGAACGCCAAAGCTATTGGAACACAACGATGCCAAATGGCTTACAAAACAGGAGCTGGACAGTATCAACTGGATTCCTGCTGATATAAAAATAGTCGATTACCTCAAAAAGACAATGGAGGATTAAACGATGCCTGACAAAAGAATAGAACTTGCAAAAAATAAATTAAACGAACTCCAAACTAAACTGGAAAAAGTAAGGGGAACTCCAAGGGAAGAGGAATTCCAGATGCAGATTGACAAACTCCAGAAACTAATTGAACACCTTGAAAACGAGTAGATTTTAATGAACATTGATGAAATCCTAAACGGAGCAAGAACAGCATTCATTGACCAAAGCGAAGACTCCAGTCTGGATTTCAGACCCAAGCTACTCTACAATGACGCCTCAACAAAGGTGGCCAATTCCATAAGGGACGAGCTCCACGATTGTGACGAGTTCATAATGTCATCAGCCTTCATCACCATGAACGGCCTTATGCAGCTAATTGAGGAATTCAGGACTTTGGAAGCCAAAAAAATACAGGGAAAAATACTCACCACAGATTATCTCTACTTCACAGAACCCAAGGCACTGAGAAAGCTTCAGGAGTTTTCAAACATTGAAGTCAAGCTTTACAGCAGTGAAAAGGAAGGCTTCCACACCAAGGGATACCTTTTCAAAAAGGACGATACATATAAAGCTATTGTCGGAAGTTCCAATCTCACCTCCAACGCACTCACTGTCAACAAGGAGTGGAATGTGGAATTCTCATCACTTGAAGACGGTGAAATGCTTAAAAGCATAAAAAACGAATTCAACAAGCTGTGGCATGATGCGGATGACATTGAAGACATACTTCCCGAATATGAAAAGATATATGACGACAACAAAAACTTCAGGGATCTCCGAAACATCACAAGGGAGCTGAAGGAGAAAAACGTAAAGGATCTGACTCCCAACGTCATGCAGGAGGATTTCCTTAAAAATTTGAGGGACCTCATAAAGCGGGGCGAGTCAAGAGCCATTCTGGTATCTGCCACAGGTACGGGCAAGACCTACGCTTCAGCCTTCGCCGTAAAGGATTTCAGGCCTAAAAGATTCCTGTTTCTGGTTCACAGGGAACAGATTGCAAAGCAGTCCATCGAAGCCTACAAAAACGTTTTTTCAGACCATGAAAACTTCGGTCTGGTTTCAGGTAACTCCAAAGACTTCAATAAAAACTACATTTTCGCAACCATCCAGACAATGAGCAAGGATGACGTTTACACAAGTTATGCCAAGGACCATTTCGACTATATAGTAATTGATGAGGTGCACAAGGCAGGTGCGCTGAGCTATCAAAAGATTTTCCAGTATTTCACGCCAAAGTTCTATCTGGGAATGACCGCGTCACCGGAAAGGACTGATGGATTTAACATTTACGACCTGTTTGACAACAATATAGCTCATGAAATCCGCCTTCAGGAAGCTCTGGAGGAGGATTTGCTGTGTCCGTTCCATTATTTCGGAATAACTGACGTCGAGTTTGAAAACGGCGAAATAGATGATGAGTTTAAGGATTTCAACCTCCTTGCTTCCGATAAAAGAGTTGATTATCTCATTGAAAAGGCAGAGTTTTACACATATTCCGGAGACAGGAGAAAGGCTCTGGTGTTCTGCTCAAGAAAGCAGGAAGCAAAACTCCTCTCGGATAAGTTCAACCAGAGAGGATATGCATCGCTTGTCCTTACAGGTGAGGACTCACAGGAAAAGCGTCTTGATGCAATCGACAGGCTTACAAATGATGACAATCCCAACAGGATAGAGTTCATTTTCACTGTAGACATCTTCAATGAGGGTGTTGACATTCCAGAAATCAATCAGGTTCTGCTGGTCAGGCCGACAGAATCCCCGATCATTTTCATCCAGCAGCTTGGAAGGGGTCTTCGTAAATACAAAAACAAGGACTATGTGGTCATTCTGGACTTTATCGGAAACTACAGAAACAACTTCATGATTCCGATTGCCCTTTCAGGGGACAGGTCATATGACAAGGACAGAATCCGGAAATATCTCATGCAGGGAAACAAGATAATTCCCGGCGCTTCATCCATAAACTTTGATGAGATTTCACGTAAGCGTATATATGACTCAATAAACAATTCCTCATTTTCAAAAGTGGCTCTCTTTAAGGAAAAGTACAATCAATTAAAATACAAGTTGGGAAGGATTCCTTATTTATATGACTTCGCAATCAATGCAGAATTCAATCCCGAAATCATCCTCAATCACAACAATTTCAGGACATACCATGATTTTCTTGATTATGTCGACGATGACTACGAATCCGCACTATCCGAAGAGGAGCTTTCATCACTCAGGTTCATCTCCAAAAAGCTGGTAAAGGGAATAAGGCCCCATGAGCTTGTGATACTTGGATGTCTTAAGTACAACAGATATTTCACGGTAAGCCAGATTGAAAAATACCTGAAGGAAAAATACGGTCTTGAAAACCAGTTTGATGCAATCAGAAGTGCAATCAACGTCTTGAGCATGAACTTCTACAGGAAGGAAACCTCAGATGACTACCAGGCAAACACCATACAGTTCGTTACAGAGGAGGATTTGGATATTGAAAGGCTGTTCTTTGACTTTGATAAAGAAATCTACAGAAATCTGAGGGACAATAGGGATTACAGGTTTGAAGCTTCAGGCATTTTTAAAGGATGTCTGGTGAATCCTATTTTTATGAAGCACTTTGAGGATGCACTGAAATACGCATTCTTCAAGTATGAAAATGTCTACATGGACGAAAGGCCATTCAGGCTGTATGAAAAGTACTCAAGAGAAGATGTCCTAAGAATACTCAACTGGGAAAGGTTCATGAACGGCCAGAACATCGGAGGATATAAAATCAAGTACGACACATGCCCTATTTTCGTAACCTACAACAAGGCAGAGGACATTTCAGAGACAATCAACTACGAAGACCATTTCATCACCAAGGATATGTTCAACTGGATGAGCCGAAACAACAGGAAAACCTCATCACCTGAACTTGAACCTTTAATTAACTATAACGGCGTTGATACCCAGCTATTCATCCAGAAAAGCAATGATGAGGGAATCGAGTTTTACTACATTGGCAAACTGACTCCAGTTTCCTACAGGCAGGTTTACAGAAACATCAAAGGCAAGGACCAGCCAATCGTCAACTTCAAGTTCAAGATAGACCCTGAGGTCACAGACGAGATGTACTCCTATTTTGTAGATGACTGATTTTGGGTGTTGTTGTCTGAATGGCTAAATGAAATCATTAATTTATTTACGATAAATTATAAACATATTAATAGTGATTGTATGGAATTTAGCTATCTTATTCAGATAATTGTTTCTATGGGGATATTCGCCGCCTTATGCTTTTTAGGCGAAAATTCATTTCAATCAATTCAAAAAAGAAAAGCGACTCCAATGATTATTTCCCTGAAGAGGAAATCATGACCTTAAATCAGGTTCATTATCTGGGTATAATACTGTTCATATACATCATCATCATAAACCTGCTATTCGAGACTTATTCTCAGGTCAGCGGAGGTCTTCTTTTTATCAACAATTTAATCGACATCTGTCTTTCGATAACCATTATAGTGACTTTTTATGACTGCTCAAATAAAAGCAGGATATTGAGCATATTCATCATGCCTATGGCTTCAATTGCATCCCTTGTGTTTGGGGGAAATCTGCTTGGATTCTGGGACTTTATCCGCATCCCTGCCCTGCTTTATGTGGTGGTTATTTCCTATCACGAGTTTTTAGAGTTCACAAATAAAAATCAGCTGGGAAAACTGATTTTACTTCTGATAAGTATTGTTTTTACCGCCCTTGTCCTGACAATATTTTTCGAAAATCAGAATCCTATCAATTCCCTGTCAATGGTTTCAAATGCATTTACAAGTAACGGATATGCCGTTCTGGGAAGCTCAGTTGGGGGAGTGCTGACCAGTACGTTCCTGGTCTGGTCGGGGTATATCATCTCGGGTGTAGGTACGGCCACTTTGGCTGCGGCAATCATTCACAGAAACTCCAAAAGGAAATTTAAAAATCTTGAAGAAAAGATTGACAATCTCGAAAGGCTGATTGTCCAATATCACAATGAGGATAAAGGGGACAGTGACGAATAACGTGCTTGCCATTGTTTTATAAGCATTCTGATTCCGATTTTGGCTTCATATTTATCAGTAATCACGTGCTTTGAAGAGATGTGTTCAATATTTTTAAGCTTGAAAAACATATAATACAATCATGAACCCGATACATTTTTTCACATTGGGATATTATCCGGAGTACTTGTTCATCGGCGTCATGTTCGGCATTGTCATTGGCGCTTATGCATATTTTAGAGTCAGATATTCCTTAAAGGACAGTGAGATGTCAAAAAACAAAAAACTGGCCATAAATATCATTATTCCAGTTTTGGCATTCCTGTGCAGTTTGAATATATGGTCAAACGCTGCCATTCTGACTTTATATCTGTTTTTTTCATCACTAATCGCGGACGTAATAGGGCTGATGTGGAAATATCTGCTTAAGGCCAGGCATTTGAATTTCATCCCCAAATATCATAAAAATGGAGTTCTGGCATTCATCATCTTTTTGGTCATAATAATCGGCAGTGTTTACGGGATGAACCATATAGAATTGACACAATATAATCTGACAACCGATAAGATAGATAATGAATCCTATTCCATTGTCTGGGTAAGCGATATTCATTACGGAACCGTTCAAAATCCTCAGCTGGTTAAGGAAAGCATCTCAAAAATAAATGACCTGAAGCCGGACATTGTTGTTCTGGGAGGGGATATCGTTGATGAGAGAACATCCAAGGAGGACATGAACGAAGTATTCAGGCAACTGGGAGAGATCAATTCAACATACGGCACATATTATATCTTTGGAAATCACGACACACAGCCTTCATCAACAGACTATGAAAACGGAAACAGAACGTTTTCGGATGAGGAACTTGAAAGGGCAATAACATGCAACGGAATAAGGATTTTGAATGATGAAAAAACACAAATCAACGGTGATATTGTTCTGGTGGGAAGAAGCGATCCCAAGTGGGAGGATGCAGTTGACCGCATAGATCTTCCGGACATTCTCAACGAAAGCGACAGGTCAAGATATGTCGTAGTTTTGGACCACCAGCCTGTTGAATATGAACAGAATTCACGCCAGGGTGCCGATTTGCAGATTTCAGGCCACACTCATGGCGGGCAGATGTTTCCTTTTGCAATCATGGAGAAGCTTATGGGGCATCTGATTTACGGCGAGTATCATTTTGGAAATATGGAACAGATTGTATCATCCGGTTTGACCGGCTGGGGCTGGCCAATGAGAAATGAGGCCAAATGCGAATATGTCCTAATCAATATCAATTGATGCTCTTTTATAATGGATTATTTTCAATTTTTCATATTCTTTTAGGTTATCCGCAACGCTTTGAATTGTCAAATGCTCTAATGGCGGCGGATTTTTCGACAATTTCAACATCTAATAACTAACTGTCCAAATTATTCATATCTAATGCGGATGCAACAGGAAAAAAAATAAACGGGAAGCTTAATTTTCACAGCCCCTAAAGGTGTAAAACAAAAAATGTAATAAATATGCAGACTCAAAAATATTAGTAATGAATGCCGTTTCCGCCCTAAAAATTAGGATGGAGCAGCGTTAAAAATGATTGCTGGTAATGTTTGATAAACATAAAAATCACTTAACGGAGGATGTTAGCATTAGAAACATAATAGTTGTTGATTGTAAGTCATCTGGAATTAACTATATTGGAGATATTGTAAACAGAGGCTACAATCCCGTTGTATTGGAATTGAAATGGGCCAATGAGGATGTTGAAGAATATCAGGCCATACTTAAAAGGGGTTACGACAGCATCGATGATGAGTTTGACATGATATTTGAAAGGGACACCTACGAGGAGACCCTTGAAGCCGTGAAGAAGTATGACCCAAAACTGATTGTGCCCGGAAATGAGCATGGAGTTATCCTGGCAACAAGGCTGGCAAATGACTTGAATCTGCTGTGCAACCCGATTGAAAATCTTGACGCAATGACCTTTAAAGACAAGATGCAGGAAAGAATAGCTGAAGCAGGCTTAAGGCATATTAGGGGAAAGGCCGTAAAGAGCATTGATGAGGCTATTGATTTTTATGACCGTGAAGGATTGGAAGAAGTTGTTTTAAAGCCAACTTACAGTGCAGGATCTGCCGGAGTAAAGATGTGCAATAACCGAAACGAGATGATAGATGCCCTTGAAGAGGTGTTCGGCACATTAAATTATTACGGCGAAGATATCACTGAAATGGTAGTTCAGGAGCGCATTAGAGGCACGGAATATTATGTCAATACCGCATCATGTGACGGAGTTCATATGGTATCCCTGATTTGGAAATATAAAAAAGTCGAAACGCTTGAAGGGGATATAATTTACGACACAGTTGAAACAGTCAATGAACTGGGAATCGGCGAAAGCGAAATGGTTGAATATGCATATGATGTGGCCGATGCCCTTGGCATCAGATACGGGCCGGTTCATGGAGAATATATGATTGATGAAAACGGTCCTGTTTTGATTGAGGTTAACTGCCGTCCGTCAGGTGCTTCAATGCCTGCAAAGTATCTGGACAGGATTGCAGGACACCATGAAACAGACTTATTTTTGGATTCCTATCTGAAGCCTAAACGTTTCCATGAAAAAAGAAAGAACAGATATAGGCTGCTTGCCCATGGAGCCTTAAAACTATTCATTGTTCCTAAGGATATTATCGCCAGGTCCACACCGATGAATAATATTTCTCCAAGACTGAAAAGCTTTTTCGGTTCAACACTTGTAGATATCGGGGATACTGAAATATTCTATCCGAAAACTCATGACCTGGATACCAGCTGCGGTTTTGTTTATATGGTGCATGAGGATTTGGATGTCCTGCAGAAGGATATTGAATTTTTAAGAAGGGTTGAAATGGATGCGTTTTCACTGGTTTTAAGCAATGAAGAACTTGAATATGAACCGATTGACGATGAAAAGATTGCAAGGGATATTAAAAAGATAGTCAAATCTATCGAGGATTATGGAACAGGGCTTTTGATAACCGACCAGTTCATAGATGATGCTGAAATCATTCAGACAGGCATCAAAGACATTGACAGGCTTAACGGGGAATTTGATTATGTCATAATTAATTTAAATAAAAGTATGATAGGCCATACGGACGACATTAGCGTGGACATTATCCTAAGCATTCTGTCAAATATCCGGGTTGGCGGATTGGTCTGTGTTCCAAAAACCACCTATGAGTATTTCCCTAGTAAAAGAAAGGGTATCGAGGCTCTGATAAAAACTTTGAACCTAAGAATTGAAGTGCCTCCACACGGCTTGGATGTGGGCATTGTCGCATCAAGAGAAAGCTTTTAAAAAATTCATAATGGATTATTTTTCAAGTAATCCATATTCTTTTTTTTTGGATATTGTCTGGAACGGTTCGAACCCTCAAACACTCAAATGGCGGATTGCCGGGTGAAGTTTTTGACAGTTTCCAATAAACGTACTGTCCAATTATTTATTTCAGTATTTATTCAATCCCATAAAACAGATTTGCTTTTTTTGGTTACATTTGCAGAATATGGCAAAAGATAATATGCAGTATAATAAAAAAATAATATACGTTATAGTAAAAGATTGTTTATAAATATTCATAAAAATGATTAATTGCCGGAGAAAAGATCTTAATGAAATATGATGAGGTTAAATTTTTATTAAAATTTGATGAATATGACCCGTCTGCAATAGGAGATGTTTTTAATAATTCCAAATGCTTTTTAAATTGGCAATTTGGCGAAAATTTTAAAGCAGACATTAAAGAGGGTGATGTGGATTATCAGATAATGGATGTTTCTGATTTAAATTCTGCAGACATTGAAAAAATTACAGATTCATTTTTCAGTTTTGAATTTGAAGATATCTCCAATGTTTCTTTATACAGGTTTCTTGTTTTAAAAAATAATAACAAATGCACTTTATTGGCAATAAT